>NZ_JBCPXV010000088.1:0-5034 GCF_039581225.1 Ornithinibacillus proteolyticus
GGAACACTGAACTGACAAGGGTTTGGGAATGAAAAGACCCCGAAATCGCAAATGTTTATTTTAACGAAATCAGGGTCGGACTAGCAAATGTTTATTTTGACTGATAGATGTATTTTTTAATTAGACAACCGCTTCTCCAACCAAACCACACTCTCAATATGCATACTCTGTGGAAACATATCTACAGGCTGAACTTCCTTTGTTTCGTAACCACCATCTTCCAAAACACGTAAATCCCGTGCTAAGGTCGAAGGATTACAGGACACATAAACAATCCGCTTCGGTCCCATTTCAATCATGGCATTTAACAATCCTTCATCACAGCCTTTGCGAGGTGGGTCGACAACAATTACATCTGGTTTTAATCCTTCTTCCTTCCATCTTGGCATCACTTCTTCGGCAGTACCAACTTCAAATTCGGTATTGGTCATGCCATTTAATTTCGCATTCACTCGTGCGTCTTCTATCGCTTCTGGTACAACTTCTACCCCATATACTTTCTTTGCTTTTTGCGCTAAGAATAGAGAAATTGTTCCAATACCACAATAGGCATCAATTACAGTATCTTCTTCACCTATTGCAGCGTATTCTAACGCCTTTTCATAAAGTCTTTTCGTCTGAGTAGGGTTGACCTGATAAAACGACTTAGCCGAAATCGCAAAACGAATCGAACCGATAGAATCATAAATATACTCTTGTCCCCAAAGAACCTTCGTTTTCTCGCCAAGAATCACATTGGTACGTGCTGGATTAATATTATGAATGATCGACTTAACATTAGGATATGTTTCTGTTAGTTCACGAATGAATTCCTTTGCATGAGGAAGCTCCTTCGTTCGCGTAATGATAACAACCATCGTTTCCTTTGTTTCTTGACCAGTTCGAACCATAATATGTCTTAGTACACCTGTATGACTTTTTTCATCATATGCCTCAATACCGACTCTGCCTGCAATCCTTCTGACTGCTTCAACCATTCGATCATTCAAGTCCTCTTGTACAATACAGGTATCCATATCTTCAATAATCTGGTGGCTGCGCATCTGATAGAATCCTGTTATTAATTCGCCGTCTTTTTCCCCAACTGGAATTGCTACTTTATTTCGATAGCGCCAAGGATCTTCCATTCCAATGGTTGGATGAACAGGTACATGTTCGAGATGGGCTATTTTACGCATCACGTTTTTAACTTGTTGTTGTTTCATCGATAGCTGAAGGTTATAACTCATGTGTTGAATTTGACATCCACCACATTTATAAAACACATCACATGGTGGCTCTACACGCTCAGGGCTTGGATTCTTCACTTCTAAAAGCTTACCAAAACCAAAGTTCTTATTAACCTTTACTACTTTTACAATTGCCTCTTCTCCAGGCAAGCCATAAGGTACAAATAATGGATACCCTTCGATTTTTCCAACGCCATTTCCTTCATGGGTTAAATCCTCAAAACGAATCGTTACCGTTTCATTCTTTTTTACAGGAGCTTGTTTTGCCATATATGTATCTTCCTTTACGTTCTATTGTTGAATTCTATCTTATCAGCTTGACACGGAATAAACAAAGGAGACTACCTATTATTCAGTAGTCTCCCTATTTAAATAGGATTCTGGTACAAAGAACTCAATATGTTGCTGGAGATTGTAGAATTCACCTGGCAGTAAGCCACCATATTCCCCATCAATATTGAGCTGCATTTTATCCTCCGGAACAACCTTTATATGCTTAGCCTTCGTATAAATAACGTGACTATCCTCTAAATGGGCTCCCCTTAGTGCTAAACTAGCGATCCGTACAAATTCTGCAAGATTAGTCTTCCGCAAAATTAACAAGTCAAAATAGCCATCATTTAGACAAGCGTCCGGTGCCAGTTTTTCAAATCCACCTACCGAGTTTGTATTCGAAATTAAGAATAGCATAATATCCTCTTCAATCTTATTTCCATCATACTCTATCTTAACAGGAGCAGGCTTTAAAAATGGAAGCATCTCAATTCCTTTTACGTAATAGGCTAGTTGACCTAACATTGTTTTTAGTTTACTTGGTACATCATAAGTTAGTTCCGTCAGTTTTCCGCCACCAGCTATATTTATAAAGTATTGACTATTTACTTTTCCAATATCTAGAAGCATTGTTTTATCCTCGATAATCACATCGACTGCCTTTTGAATACTATCTCGAGGAATGGTTAATGCTCTGGCAAAATCATTCGTCGTTCCTACCGGGATAACGCCCAATTTTGGTCGATATTCCTGCTCAGCTAGTCCATTTATAACCTCATTTATTGTACCGTCCCCACCAGCAGCTATGACAATATCATACTTTCGCTCAACCGCTAGTCTAGCTGCATTTGTTGCATCACCTTCACCGGTTGTAGCATGTGCTGATGCTTCATATCCCGCTATTTCCAATTTTTCTAGAACCGCAGGCAATTCTTTCTTAAAAGCCTCTCTTCCAGAAGTTGGATTATAGATTATACGGGCCCTCTTCATCATACATGTCCCCTCTCCAATGCTACTTTACATTATGCATTAACTATCTATATTAGTATCTCTATTCATATTTGGATAATTTTACATGCATTACTATCATAACCATAATTTATAGTTTTGAAAAGCTTTACGTAAAAATTAGACTTACAAATAGTTAAATTCTTCCTTTATAAATAGAAAAATAGACTGCCGGAAATACCCGACAGCCTACCATTATAGGTCATTATATGACTAACAAATCTCTTAATTTTCCTTATTTGCTAGTTTAAAGTTTTCTACTAATTGTTGAAGCTCCTCTGCGACATTTGTTAGCGAAGCTGCAGAGCCAGCAATTTCTTCCATCGATGCTAATTGCTGTTGGGTCGCTGCAGAAACATTTTGCGCTTCATCGGAAATCGCGTCCCCAATTGATGCAACTTCTTGGAATGTATTGTTAAAATGCTCTGTTGCTGAAGATATTTCCTGAATTTCTGAGCTAACACGCATAATTTGATTGGTGATAGTATCTACGTAACCAGTAATATTCTTAAATGATGCTCCAGCATTATTGGCAATATCGATTCCTTTATCTACTTCTGTTGTTGCTGTTTCCATAGATTTAACTGTATTAATCGTTTCCGTTTGGATCGTTACGATTACATCTTTAATTTGGTCAGCTGAGTTAGAAGATTGTTCTGCAAGCTTACGAACCTCATCCGCTACAACAGCGAAACCTTTACCATGCTCTCCTGCTCTAGCTGCCTCTATTGCCGCATTTAATGCTAGTAAATTCGTTTGTTCAGAGATATCGGTAATAACGTCAACAATATTACTAATTTGTTCAGATAGCTTTCCAAGGCCTTCAATATTGCTAGAAAACTCATGCGTATTTTGCTTAATGAACTCCATCTGTGTAATAGTTGTACCTAATGCATTATTTCCTTCTGTTACTGCAGACATAGCATCTGTAGCTGTGTTAGAAACATCATTAGAGCTTGATGCAATCTGATAAATAGACTCAGCCATTTCATTTGCTAGTTTAGAGCTTTGTGAAATACTACTATTTTGATTTTCCATACCTTGAGCAACCTCTTGAACCGATGTAGAGATTTGCTCTGTTGCTGATGTGTTTTGTTCGGTGCTTGCATTTAATTGTTCTGCAGCAGCAGCTAAGCTAATCGACTTATCTCTTACTTGCAGAATAACTTCATTTAAGTTTTCACGCATCTTATTAAATGCTTTTGCTAATGTTCCTAATTCGTCGTTACGATTTAAATCAATCGTTACACTTAAGTCACCCTGACTCATTGTATTACTTGCATCGACTAATTGCGTGATTGGTTTAGAAATAGAACGAATAATGAAGACGATGAATAATAGCACCTAATAATAACGATACCCCAATGACAATCAAGGTCGTATTTAAGATTGGTTTTGCTCCTTCTACGATTTCACTATTAAACATCGTTCCTACAATTTTCCAACCAGTTAGTTCACTAGTATCAAAGGCTAATTGTTTTTCATCTCCATCTAATTCATAGGTGAAATGACCGTTGTTAGCTTCAAATAATTGATCGAATAATGGTTCAGTTGCTTCTGATCCAGCTTCCCTGTTTGGATGAGTAATATATTTTTTCGTTCCGTCTAACAGGAACATATACCCTTCCTTACCAATAGTGACCGAGTTAATAATGTAAGTTAAGGCCCCTAGCTCAAGATTCACCACAACGACTCCATTATTATCCGCAGTCACTTTAGCAATGGTTACAACAATCTCACCAGAGGATGATGATACATATGGATCTGTTACAACAACATTTCCTCTATCAGCAATAGCCTGCTCGTACCATGGACGTTTTCTTGGGTCATAATCTGGGGGATTCTGAAATGATGAAGGCGAATTCATAAATTCCCCTGTTTGTGTTCCAACATAAATTTGTTCATATACAGCACTCTTAGAATTCTGTATTTCGTCTAATATGTCCCTAGTTCTTTCATCATGATCATTTTTGATATCTGTCGTAATGATCGTATTAGCTAAATAATTCACCACATCCACCTGATCTTGAACAAAGCGATCGACGGTTTGTTTCATGATACTAACATTTTTTTGTGCAGATTCGATCATGTTTCTTTCTACACTACCACTTGAGCTTTGAAAAGAAATCGCTCCTATAGCAATACTTGGAATTAATAAGATAACTAAGAATGAAATAATAGCCTATTTCGTAAACTTAATGAACGGCCGTTTTTTTCCACTTGTGCCTTCTTCTTATGCATTTTACCTTTCAATGTATACCCTCCTATAGTGATGTATATGCTTTCATAGTGACTATATCGGACTATAGAACCATTTATTAATCTTTTCCGTGATAGTAAAACTAATATGAAAAGTGGAATAATTACATTAGTTTACTTGAATAGTCAACTTCACAGCAAATAGAGTAGGCGCATGAATCACTCATGCGCCTCTCGCAGTTCCGTACGTGCGGGTCATCGCATACGGCTCCTCCATGATTATTCCCTTTGGGAATGATGTTCATTGTAAATATCAACCAGAGAA
>NZ_JBCPXV010000089.1:0-4690 GCF_039581225.1 Ornithinibacillus proteolyticus
ATAATGGCATCATATTTTTGGGTAGGCTCCATGTCATATAATTCCTGGATGCCAAATAAACTTGGTTGTCGTATAATGGTCATAAGAAGCACTCCTTCAGTCTTTTTATGGTTGTATAGTCAACTACTATTATACAAGATTTGGGGAGGTGCTTCTTTTTTCAACTCTCAAAACCGTTGGGAGACATGGACTAAGAATTATGAAATTCATTCAGATGAATTTTTAAAATACTATTTTTATATTGGAACATATAAGTAAAACTTATTACAAAATAGTAGATTTATAAGTAGATAGAACTAACAAACATCGGTGTTTCGTTACATTACAATTTTCCTTATGTTTGCTAGTAAAATTTATAAATCCAAATTAAAAATAAACTGTTCACCAATCCGACCAATTTTTCTCCTACCCGTATCCTTAAACCCTACTTTTGAGTATAATTTCTGAGCGGGAAAATTTTTATGATTAACCGCTAATACAATTTCATTGCAGCTAGGAAATTCACTTTTAACAAAATCGCGTAGAAGGAGCATTGCTTGTTTAGCATATCCTTTACCTTGCTCAGCATAATTAACAGACAGTGTCGTTAATAACATAGCATTGGGATTATTTGAATACTCCTTTATCCGATCAGTGGAGTGTAATAGAAAGAAACCAACTGGCTTATTTCCACATAGTAAGACAATACGATGCTGCCCTTCCTTCACTACCTTATATTTATATGGTAATGCCGTAAATTGTGCTTGTTCTTCAGGAAGTTCAAAAGTAGCTAATTCCTTCATATGCTCATTCGAAAAATGCTCCAACTTAACTTCATCTATTGATTGCATAAACAAAATCCTTCCTCATCTATTTAAATTACTGTTTGCGTCCATCTAATACCAACAACTATATGACATTAACCTCCGTTTCTTCTTTTGAAATAAGCTGATTATAAGAGGCGATCATTCATCATATTTACCAATTGTACCTTAGTAGAAAACAGTTACTAGCAAATTATACAAAGAATGAAGAATAATGACAGACCAAAGCGAATTACTCTTTTTATACACAAATCCAAAAATAATCCCCATTACAAAGACATTTAATATAGAACCTAAAACATAAGGGAATCCGAACATATCTTTATAAAACCAAATAGGGAAATGAATCGATACAAAGAGTAAAGCTGTAATGGCATTCGCTACCCAAAATCGAAATGAATCCATAAGTTTTCTTAATATAAACCCCCTAAAGACAATTTCCTCGGTTATTCCAACTAATAGAATTGTATTAAGCCATTGGTTAAACCCTAATTGAAAATCAACTTGCTCTAAAACAGAAAAGTTTACTACTACAAAATAGAATATGAAAACGACAGATCCCCATCCGGCCCATTTCAAACCTTTTCTATCGTTTTGACGTAACCTTAAATAGGAAAATGCATTTCTTTGTTCTATCAGTCTAATTAAATATATAACTGGAACAATCCAGATTACTATTTTAACTATGGCTGATACTAATGTTCTCGGTATAGAATCTAACAAATCTAAATATTGAACTAACCATATCTCTCTAATACACCATAGGATAAAGAATATTATGAAATACACCCAGATATAATTTTTATTTACACTTGCGTTTATTAGAAGCTCCCCCATTTCTCTTATAAAATCATGCCTCTCTTACTTCATGAATTCTACAAAATAATAATAGTTTATTATGATTCTACCAGTACAAAGAATTCTTTCAACTCCTTTAGAAGATTTTCTATGTTAGGTTCAAATATATTATGATCGGAATCCTCCAATACAACTAAGTTAGAATTTGGAAATCTCTCCAAATATTGATTGCTATCTTTTGGTGATAGTAGTGACCCAGTTTTCCCACCTCGAATAATAAGAACAGGACACAGAATATTGCCTAATCTATCCCAAAATGATACTTGCTTTGATTCTCTTTGAATTCCATATAATGAATGTATTTTCATCCTTTCTGGTAAAGGCTTACCTCTCCAAATAGGTAAAGCGGTAAATTGCTCTACCCAATTAGTCGGGAGTTGGGAGTGATAAGCAGGATAATCCCCCAACACTAGACCTTTAATTGAATTTAAATTGCTTAGAGCATACCCTAATGTGTAGGAAACTCCTCTTGAATAGCCCATAATGATCAATTCATTTATTTTAAGGTGTTTAATCACTGCATCAATATCACTTATATGATCTTCTAACGTATATCCTACTTCAGGATCATCGCTTTTTCCCCTTCCTCTTAGCGAAATTGCAATACATCTCCTAGGATATAGCGATTGAATTAGAGGAATATAATCTTCTGCGGACTCTGAAAGACCTGGAACGATAACGAAAGGTGTTTCGTTTTTTGTTGAATTTGACTTGCTGTCTATAATTTCAATTAATGTACCTTTATTACTTACTAGATTACTATCCATTTTCACTCATACTCCCCTTTTTATTATTTTGCAAATAAATTCCATTTAAATATGAAAAATTCCTTCTATTTTCTAGAATTGTTTGTGGGCGAACGTGTAGTAATACAAAATGTAAACATATAGAGTTTTTTGTTCATTATTTCGTTTTTTCCACTCCTTTTATTTTCATATTTTTTGAAAGTATACTGTTATTACTTCGTAGAGTAATTTAAAATTAATCATAGCGTAATTTTAATTGAAATAATTAGATATTTCAATTATTATATATAAGAGGTCAGTAATCAGTAATAAATAACATAGCCAATCTTCTTTTATTTCTAATACGTAGTAGAATTTGCAGTGTTTTTAACAAAGAATACTTGCAAGCTTGCTTGTGACAACCGTTTCTACATTTTTAGGTAAGGTAAGTACCTTATTATCTCTCAAAAAAATTAGCGTTACGAAAACTTTACAATCATATTTTTAGAAGGAGGTTTTCAATTATGACAAAAATTCACCAATTAAGCCCGAGTTCTAAATCACTCCACGGCTTCTTCAGTAAAGATTTAGAACCTGCATTAGAAATAGATTCAGGAGATACCGTTCATTTTAAAACACTGGACAGCGCATGGGGTGTTGCGAAACGGAAAGCAATAGGTGAACCTAGAGAAAGATTTAGCGATGTTCAGCCACACCGGATACCTAAGGGGTTTGGTCATTCATTAATTGGTCCTATCAATATTAAGCAAGCAAGCCCAGGGCAAACTTTAGAAGTTCAGATTAATGAAATTATACCTGGGTTGTGGGGATGGACTTCAGCAGGTGGGTTCCCTAGCTACTGGAATCAGAGATTAGGAATGGTTGAAGAAAAAGAAGTAATGTTAGACTTTGAATTAGATACTAATCAAATGATTGGAAAAAGCCAATTTGGAAATTTTGATTTCACAGTAAAGCTGACTCCCTTCATGGGAATTATGGGTATGCCACCGTCTACACCAGGACAACATACCACCATTTCACCCCGGTCAACCGGAGGAAATATTGACTGCAAAGAGTTACAAGCCGGTAGCATATTGTATTTACCAATTGAAGTAGAGGGCGGTTTGTTTTCTACAGGAGATGGGCATGCTGCACAAGGAGATGGTGAAGTTAGTGGTCCCGCATTAGAATGTCCTATGGAAAAAGTCAGTTTGACATTTAATGTTTTAGACGATTTTCCAATACAAAGACCTATGGCTAAAACTAAGGATGGATGGCTTACGATGGCATTTCACGAAAACCTAGAGGAAGCAATGTGGATTGCTTTAGATGACATGCTACAACTTATATCAAATTTATACAATATATCTCGAACAGAAGCATACGCATATGCTTCGTTAGTTGTTGACTTAAGAGTTACCCAAATCGTAAATACTGCAAAAGGAGTTCATGCATTTCTTCCGTTTGATGCATTAAGATAGTTTACGCCATAAAAATTAATCCTTATTACAAGTAATCAAGTAATCCAATCATTTTTTTGTTATAATTATTTTGACTTTTATGTGAAGGGACTGAACTATGCGCAGATATCAATATTCCAAACCTCATAATAAAATAATACACATTGGAGGCTAAAATATTGATTACCGAACTACGAACAGAAAGATTACTGCTGAAAAAAATGGAAGTATCCCATTCTTCTAGTCTATTTAAAATCTGGTCTGATCCCGATGTAACAAAGTTTATGAATATTAATAGTTTCACAGATGAAAGTCAAGCAATAGAAATGATTGAAATGCTTGACATGTTATCTCAAGAAAACAAAGCTATTCGATACTCCATTTTTCTTTTAGAGTCCAACCAAATTATAGGTTCTTGTGGTTACAACTCCTTAGACTTTGAAAATTTAAAAGCAGAGATTGGTTATGAAATTAGTAAAGAATATTGGGGTAACGGATTTGCTTCAGAAGCTGTCCTTACACTAGTAAATTATGCGTTTCATAATCTTAATTTCAATAGGGTTGAAGCAAAAATTGAACCTGATAACAAAAATTCAATTAAGCTTGTTGAAAGGTTGAATTTTCAATTTGAAGGTACTCTAAGAAAATCGGAAAGATCAAAAGACACGTTTATTGATCTAAATATGTATTCAAAATTAGTAACTGATTAGTAAGTTCAAAGAGGCTGGGACAAAACTAGCCAGAAAGTAATAAAAAACTGGTTCTAAGCGATTGAAAATTGCTTGGAACCAGTTTTTTGAAATCATTTCCATTTCCTAAACTAGATTTACCCATTTTGGCGGTA
>NZ_JBCPXV010000009.1:0-99524 GCF_039581225.1 Ornithinibacillus proteolyticus
GGGAGAGGAAATAATTGAACCTGAACTCACCGAAAGGGAAAAAGAAATAAGAAGGCTTCAATTCGAATTGGAGCAATTACAAAACGCTGAATAGGGCGTTATTTTTTATGTCTAAAAACAGGAGGAAAACAATTGGAAAACTTTATTAAAATCATCGTAGGAGTGGGGGGCGGACTAGCCTCTTTTTTATGGGGAGGATGGTCAGTCTTGATTCAAACACTTGTATTATTTATTGCAATTGATTACATCTTAGCAGTTCTAGTAGCTGCGAGTTTTGGAGAGTTAAGCAGTAAAAAAGGTTTTCGAGGTATCGCCAAAAAGGTAACAATTCTAGTGCTCGTAGCAGTAGCACACGCTATAGATTCAATCCTAGGAGATGGCCATCTTATCCGAGATGCGGTCATCTTCTTTTATATTGCAAATGAGTTGCTATCAATTTTAGAAACGGTTGGTCGAACTAATTTACCAATACCGGCAGTGTTGAAAAAGGCAGTAGATACATTAAATTCGAAAGGGGATAAATAATTATGGTAAAAGTCGCATTAGACGCAGGACATGGTATGAATACACCGGGGAAGAGAACTCCGGATGGTGAACGTGAGTGGTCTTTTAACAGTAAAGTAGTGACTGCAGCTACCAAATATCTAAACGAGTATGACAATGTAACAGTAATTCGTTTAGATGACCCTACAGGCAAGACGGATATATCTTTAACTAAACGAACGAATAAGGCAAACAGTGAAAGTGCAGACATTTTGATATCTTATCACCACAACGCTAACACAGGCCAATGGGGTACTTGGACTGGTACGGAAACCTATCATTATCCTGGTTCATCTTCTGGTTATGCATTAGCTAGTAAAATTCATCCAGCAATTGTAGGGGCAATGGTCTTACGTGATCGCGGTATTAAATCGGAAAACTTCCATATGCTACGTGAATCTAAAATGCCAGCTATTCTAATTGAAGGTGGGTTTATGGATTCTACTATCGATATTGTCAAATTGAGAGATAGCAACGTATTAGACCGTGCTGGAAGGGCGCTAGCTGATGCTCTTGCTGCTCATTTTGGCTTGAAGAAGAAATCTAAGAGTAAAGTTGAAAGCACAAGTGGTGTACACGTAGTTAAAAAAGGTGATACGCTATGGGGCATATCTCAAAAATACAATACGACTGTTGCAGTGTTAAAGAGTTTAAATAAAATAAGTGGTGATCTAATTGTACCTGGTCAAAAACTTAAACTGCCTAGCAACAGTAAAAAGGCTGCAACTAAGCCGTCGTTAAAAGTAAATGCCAAGGTTAAAGTTAAAAAATCTGCTAAAAAATACGCTACAGGGGAAAACATTCCTAATTGGGTAAAAGGCAAAAAATACACGATACAGCAAATTAAAGCTGATCGTGTTCTGTTAAAAGAAATTATGTCTTGGGTTTACAAAAAAGATGTAGAGTAGATATAGAAAAAGCCCTCTTGTAAAAACAGGAGGGCTTTTTATTAATTAAATAGGTCATCCATCTCATCCAAACTTGTTGTCTTTCCATATTGAATTTCATTAAGTAAGAAATTGAGTTTTTTTCTCAATTCAATAACATTAGTTGCTAGATATCCATGCATTGTAGCTCCTGTGCGTTCGTAGATGTTTCCTTTTTCAAGGTTATCTAGAATGTACTTTATGTCATTTAACTCTTTACTATAAAGTTTTTGAATATCAACCCTTTTTCCAGTCATGATTACACCCCCTTTTTAACCTTTACTATTATTTCTTCCATATCCTATCTTTTCTTTCAAATCCTTGAGCCTTATCCCCATAAAGATAATCACTCATTAACTGATTAGTCAATTGTTTAAGTTCCTCCGGAGAAAACTCAACAATTTCACCATTTACTCTATATTTTCCAACTTCGATACGCTGCACATCAATGTGATGCTTGGATAGTAATTCAGCTTTTAGCTGAAAGAAATCCCGTTGCATACGCTCGATGACAGAGTCCAGCATATCTAGATAAAGATTACCTAGCTTAAAGTCGTTAAACTTATCCTTATCTTGTTTAAACACTGTTACTGCAAGTGGGTAGGCTACAAATTTCTTAACCAGATCATTCATAATAATCTCCCTCATTTAATCAAATGTTCCTAATAAAAATACCTTTATATAATATTTCTGCAAAAGTCCCAAATATCCTCTAATAATATTTATTTTACCAAGAATACTCTTCCCCCTCCCCACATAAAGATATCTATAAGTCTAGGACACTAGGACAGAGTTCAAAGGAAAATCATAGGGAGAGTGAATAAAAGATGAGTAGGGTAGGAGAAATAAGAAAGATTCGTAGTGATAAAAAACATGATGTAAAACCATTTGTTCCATTCGAACTATACGACTGTATATTGAGATTGTCATATATAACTAGAATGCCTATTAAGGATGTATGTGAGTTACTAGTTGTAAAAGGAGCTAGATCGTTATTTGTATTAGATCATGTATCTATGTATTTCATCAGGGATTATTCACCCGAGGAAGGATTAATATACATCGCTCAAGCAAAAAACTATTCCAGGAGATTAAAAATAACTGACCCCAAGGAAAGATTGAGTCTACGCTTAAAACAGAATGATTATAAAAGAATAGATACTTTGTCATATGTAACAGGACTAACAATAGCTTCTATTACTTCACTAATATTGACACATGCATTTAGAGATGTTACTTTGTTGGAAAATATAATTACAGATAGCAAATCTATGTTAGACAATAATCGTTCAAAAGAAAGAAGATACATATTAAAAAAAGCCACAAAAGGGAAATGGATGTATGATTTAAAGAGGATTTAATGGATTACTTATCGAATACATGGGGACCCCTTGCATCTTATTCCCCAACATTTGCGAGAGGACTTTTTCCATGAATATGGCATTCGAATCGAAGGGAATCTGTCACCGCTTAATACGATGCGACTGGAAAAGGACTATGGTGGGCGTGTAGAGGATGTCATGGTAGAGCGCATCTTCTTATCAGAGGATAAGCGTGTTGGGATTGGAACCTTCAGTCCGTCCGATCCGAAGTCCCAGGATATTGCGGATTTAACCGGAAGTATTGATTTTTCAACGATTGCCGAGTATGGATCTGAATCGGATCCGAGGGCATATCGATTTGATGGCGAATTGAATAAAGCCAACCGTGGAATGATGGAGTTTCAGGAAATGCTGAAATGTGATGAGAAATTTTTGTGGCATTTACTATCGCTTACACAGGAAGGAAACTTTAAGGCGGGAAGATTTGCACTTATTTCAGCAGATGAACTCATTGTTAATTGATAACTACTAAAATAATATGTTGAAATTAATTAATTAGACCACGGAAAATCAGATTTCGTGGTCTAATTCTTTTTTTGTTAATTTATCTTGAATGAAAGAAACGGTCTCTGGTCCAGTTAATTTGTGTTTTGCTCCTTTTAGTCTTACATATAGATACTTGCCGTCTGAGAAATATATATTATGCCTCTCATACACAGTAGGAACTGGAACAACAATTTCTAAAATATATACGTCATTAACTATATTGGAATTCTTATCGTACACTTCATGAAAGTTAATAGTGTACCTGTTACCTGAAACAGCAGGTTCAATTTTTCTAAGCCTATCATGTATTAATTTTTGAATATCATCTATTTCTTCTGGAGTGGCGGCAAGTCCTTTTACTATTCTGTCATTGGAAATACCATAAAATATTCTTCCGCCATGCGAATTTAAGAATGAGACCGTATTTTCTGCAACATTTTTTTTAATTATCTCACGGGGGGGATTATGGCTTGTTTCTTTAAATTCATACTCATGATCCTCCATCATTTCAACAGATTCTCCTAGGATAAACTTGTATTGATTTACTACTTCTTGATTTTGAAAATCTGTGATAATTCCACCAGCAATTTGATATGCTCTAGAGACCTCATCCATTTTTTTATTATCAATGATGGTTACTTTATGCGATAATCTTGTTTTGTCTATTGTTCTTACTTGTTCAAGTAGGATAACTACATCTTTCTTAAAACCGTACTCTTCTCCACTTAGTTCTACATGTGTTGGTTGCTTTTTTTTGTTAATAGCAGAAGTTATTGTTGCTACTATAACAGTAGGTGCAAATCTATTTCCTATATCATTTTGTATTATTAAAACGGGTCTTATGCCACCCTGCTCACTACCAATAACATCGGATAAATCAGCAAAATATATTTCTCCTCTTTTTACAATCACGATTCCCAATCCCCTAATATAATATTTAATGTATAGTAGTATTCAATATAATTGATGGATTTATATATGCATGTAGGTTAAATTTGCCTTTTCCAGTTTTCTCTAAAACTACATGGTCAAAAATTCCACGAAGTAATTCATTTTTTTCTCCCTTAGATAATTCACCATTTCTATATAGGTCAAGGATATCTTTAAAGCCTGCTTGAATAACATCTATATTTAGTTCTTCAATTTGCTCTGCTTGTGTTTCCTTTTTGAGGAATTTAATTTGTCTTTCTATTTCTTCTTTATGTTTTATTAAATCCGCGCGATCTTCATCATACTCGTCATCTAATATTTTCTTTTTTCTTAGCATTCTTCTAAGTTCTTTCATTTGTCCATTTATATCTTCTAATTGCTTTTCTAAAAGAGTTATTTTATCCTCTGGATCTAATTGCTTACTTTGTTGTAATCTTTCTATATCAACCATTTCCTGAAGTTTTTCTTTTAATTTATCTTCATTAACTTGAATAAAGTCTTCTTCAAGAATTCTAATTAATTCAGATTCTATATCCCAATACTTCATATATACCTTACATTCAAGACAAATCATAAATTCCTTTTTATAAACAGACACTTCACCGTTCTTCTTTTTATAGTGTTGTGTAGAATACTGTCTCTGCATTTTATTACCACAACTAGAGCAGACAATCAATGATGCAAGTGGGGTAGGTTCGAACTCTAATTTCACTCTTGGACTACTCCTATTCTTTTCCATTTTTTGACCCGCTTTTTCAAAGATGTCTTTATCTATAATTGGTTCATGGGCATTTTCCGCTACTATCCAATCTTTTTCTTCTTGTTTTATTTTCTTTTTCTTATATGTCCTATATTTTCTGAATTCTACTGTTCCAATATAGGCTTTGTTTAATAGCATCCTACGAATGACCATGGGTTTCCAATAATCCTTCCCTGTGGCCGTTTTTATTCCCTCACGGGTGAGTTGCGTGCTAATTGCATTGTAACCAATGTCCTCGTTAACGTAAAGATGGAAGATGCGTTGCACTATAGGTGCAGTATCTGGGTCAGGGACCAATTTTTGAGTATAACTATCAAATTTATATCCCATAGGAATACCACCCCCTCCAGTCATCCAGCGCCCTTGTGAGGCATAGTGAGCACGCGCCTCTACCATTCTTTCTTTTATCATGTCATATTCCATGTTAGCCATAAACATATTAAATTTAATAACCTTTTGGTCATGGCTATCATATGGGTCATATACTTTACCCGGAGTAATAATGTATAAGTGCTTTTCTAAAAGTAAGTCAAAAACAATACCCATTTGAGAGTAATCCCCACGTCCTAGACGGGAAATCTCTTTTACGCATATAGCACATGATCTCGGTTCCTTGGATTTTATTTCCTCGATGATAGATGAGAAAACAGGACGGCTATTAATTTCGTCTCCGCCGGAACCTATTTCTTCGTACATATCCCAATCGAATCTCTTATAGTCTTTTTCTAGTAATCCTTCTATTAATGTTCTTTGTTCTGCTAAAGTGTCTTGGTCTACCCGTTTTTCCCTTTCAGCATCTTGTCTACTTCTTCTAATATATCCATAAATATATTCAACCGTTTCTGGAAGCACCTTTGTTATTTCCTCCTTTAGTAGTTATCTATCTATATTAAATACTACTAAAAATATATGTGTTACGCATACTAAAGATTATTATTTTGGTCCTTAAGTTTTCGACAATTCTTTGATACTATTAAATTAGTTTAGGGGTGATAGGATGTTTTTTGATAAGCAAACGAAAGCAGAACAAGAGCATTATATAAAACTTCTTCAAGTTGTAGGGTCTCTCTCAAATCTATTTAGTGAGAGCAAAACACCATATTTGTATTATAGAGCCGCTGAAAACATTTTCTGCAAGGGATTAAATGCTAATAACCTTGCACGTGGTGATGTTTCTTTTGATGCTTTTAAAGGTGATGTAGGTATTGGGTTAAAGACATTTGTTCATGGTAATGGAAAAAAGTTTGAGAAAGTAGCCGAATTCAATAAGGATATAGAAAAGTTTAGGCATTTAGATGAAATAGGTACTATGGAAAAGATTGCGGAACTTAGAAACAACCGGATAGCCGCTACAGAAAGGGCACATGGAACAACGAAGAAATTGTATCATCTTGTTACACGAAAGAATGGTAAATTTGAACTTTACGAAGAAGAAATGCACTATATAGATTTCGATACATTGAAACTAGATAAAAAGAAAACTACTGATAAAAATATATTCTTCAGTGACCAACATGCAAATTACAAATTTTACATAGCAAAATCTACATTGTATAAACAATTTTTCTGTGATAATCCTATTGCATCATTTGCTGTAGAAATTTTGGATAATCCCTTTGAGTTCCTACTATCCGATGAAAGTAAACAATACTATATGGTACACGAACAAGAAGACAAGTACGAACAAGTATTTCTTCCATTATACTCTGCAAGAAGTGGTCAAGTTGAAGAAAAGAGTGGCTTGAACCAATGGAATGCAGGAGGGCGGGTTAGACATGAAGATGAAGTATATATTCCGATTCCAAGATGGATACACAAACAGTTTGAAGGATTCTTTCCTTATGATATAGAAACGGATCATAAAGAATCATTTACTCTTATATTGCCTGATGGAAGGGAAATACCTGCTAAGGTGTGCCAACAAGGTGGGAAAGGGTTCATGAGTAAGCCAAATAAAGAACTTGGACATTGGATTCTAAGAACTATTTTAGAGATTCCGCCGGGGCAATTAGTAACTTATCATGATTTAGACCGAGTTGGTATTGATTCAGTGTTAATCACAAAAAATGATGACTATCGATTTAAAATCAATTTTGCGTCCAAAGGGTCTTATGCTGATTTCGAGGATGAATATAAAGAATAGGAGATGTTAGTGTGAGTAGGTATCAGTTTAACGATTTACGTCAAGAAACCCTATATGGAAAAACAATTTACAAATTTACTAAGCCCTACTATTTTAAAAAAATAGGTACGGTAAAATATGAATACGTAATTTTAAGTTTTGCCTTTGCTTATGGAATGGCATTTTCAGATGAAGGACATCATCGAAGGAATAGAACTGGTGGTGGCCACGAAAGAAGTAATGTAGAAGTGTTTTCTAATACTTTCTTAGGAAAACTGGGGGAATTTGCTGTCTATCAGTATTTTAAGTCGTTTGGAATATTTATGCCATTTCCTGATATAACTATTGCCGGGGAAAATGAGTGGGATGATTATGACTTTGAATATAACTCTCAAAAAATAGGTGTAAAAACTACAAAGAGTTTTGGTAACCTTTTATTATTGGAAACTGGGGACTGGAATAACAATGCACAATATATCCCTAATTTAAATAAAGGGAAATCTGATTATAACCATTTTTTATTTGTAAGAGTAAAATACGATGTAGAAAGCAGGTTAAGAAAAAGAGATTTATTGAAAGAAGCAACCATACAACCTGAATTGTTGGAAAAAGAATTATCTGATTTTAGTTATGAATTTGACTTATCATATATCCCTATAGATTTTATTAGACAAGTTATTAATGATTCGAAAACAGTAGTAAAGGGGAATTATTTAAATAATACATACACAGAATTAGATGCTGATAACTACTACATACAATCAGGCGATATGATTAAAATTGATTGGTTTAGACAAAAACTTTTAGGAAATTAAACTTAGGGGCAGCCAAAATTATCGATTCATGGTACAATTAAGTATGCACAATTAATAGGAACACTAGTTTCTGTTTGGAGGTATAACTTATGAATGAAAGTACTTTTACTGTCGCTTCGCTTTTTGCGGGAGTAGGTGGAATTGATAAAGGATTTGAACAGGCAGGAGCAGATGTTATTTGGGCGAATGAAATAGATAAAAATGCCTGTATCACTTATCGTGAAAACTTTAACCATACATTAATAGAAGATGATATTAGAAATTTAGATGGCAATGATATGCCTGATACGGATATATTAACGGCTGGATGGCCTTGTGTTGCGTTCTCAGTAGCAGGCAATAGGCACGGTATGAAATATAAATGTCATGTATGTGAACATGAGCATAGTGTGACTTACGAGGAATATATCAACGGTGCCGTTTGTCCAGAATGTGGGGGTTACACGGATGCCATTGACCCTAGAGGAACCCTTTTCTTTGATGTAATCCGCTTCATTCGTGTAAAGAAACCTAAGGCAATCTTTTTGGAGAATGTTAAGAACTTAAAAGGTCATGACAAGGGAAATACTTTTAAAGTTATCGAGGAAATGTTACGGGAAAGTGGTTATTATTTTGATAGTAGAGTTTTTAATACGATGGAATATGGAAATATCCCACAAAACAGGGAGAGAATTTTCATTGTGGGTTTTAGGGAAGAAAAGGCTTTAGAGAACTTCACATGGCCTGATAAAATTCCATTAACTAAAACAATTGATGATATTTTAGATCGTCATGAGAAACAAGATGATAACTTCTACTATACTCAAGATTCTCAGTACTACCCAATGTTGCAGGAAACAATGCGAAAAAGGGACACTGTTTATCAAATTAGAAGGGTATATGTACGGGAGAACCAGAGCAATGTATGTCCCACATTAACTGCCAACATGGGCACCGGAGGTCATAATGTTCCTTTAATAATTGACGATTGGGGATTCCGTAAATTAACACCAAAAGAGGCATTAAGATTTCAGGGATTCCCAGTAGATGATGACTACAGGATTGTAGAAGGTATGGCTAATTCTCATGTATACAAACAAGCAGGAAACGCAGTAAGTGTTCCTGTTATAAAACGTTTAGCAACAAATATGTTAGTGGCTCTACATTCCGTATATACGAGAAATAACGAAGTGATAACTGCTTGAGACCCGCTTATGGGTCTCTTTTTGTTTAGAAATTGGCTAAAAATTAATCCTAAATCACGTTTCTACTGCGAGTTATATAATGGTTAAGGTGTTTATATAAAAGAGCGGCTATTAGGCCATTCATGAGTATTAATCATTCCAACGTTTCTTTTCTACTGGACGTATAGATTGATTATAATAATTTAGGGCTAATTTAATACTTCCCAAATATTCTGGGTTATTCTGTTCCCTCTTAAATCAAACATTATTCAGTTTATATAGAAAACTAATTGTTAAAATGAAGTAATAACCGCTTTATTGTAGAAGTAAACGGTAGAGGGGGGTGGAATCATTGTTAAGGGTAGAGGAATTAGTTGAAATTAATGATTTTTACAATGGTGCTACAAAGGCAACTATTATTTATATGACAGGAAATTCTGCTTTACTAACACTTTATGATGATGGTGTTATAGAAGAGTTCTTAATGAGCAAGAGAGACTTGATAATGGTGCTAAGCAATTTTTATGTAGAAGATATTTGTAACATTGTTCGTTCTGGAGTGTACGATTCTATTGAAGTTAAAGTAGATAAGACCGTAGAACGATATCCAGTACAGATTACTCTCAAAGATGGGCATAAGTATTACTGTAATTTAGAAGAACTTAGATATATAAATCATATAATTGATAATCAAAGGTACAAGGTAAATAATTAATAATAATTGAATTATCGAAATGAAATAGAAGCCCAATTAAAAGGCTTCTATTTTTAATTTCAACGCAATCTCCTTTCCTAAATGTCTTTATTTTTTATTAGGTCTAAAAAGGTCCTATGTTTTATTAGAATGCTTTGATAAAATTTAATAAGACGCGTAAGGATAAAAGATATTAGATTAGGGGGATTGGAAATGACAGAAAACATAAATTCAAATGAAACTGCAAAGGTAGGGTTGGAGGATGTACCGTTATCTGAAGACGAACTTAATGAACTAGTATTTTATAGTATTAAAACCGGTAATCCAACAACTGTTGATTCGATATCGGAACTTGATAATCCAGTAGAAATACTACAGTTAAATAGATTCAGGGATGAACTGGAAGTTAACCAAATTATTTTTATTGTATTTGGTGGTGATAGGGGAAGACCAGAAGTTACATGGGAAACAGGTTTAATTGCTATCGGCCATGTGGCAAGAGCACCTTATGAGATTGGGTACCAAGGAAGAAATTTTAAATTACAGATTAATGTCGATATATTGCTTGAAAGCAATATCAAAAAGGATGATTTGGTTCCATACATAACTACATACAATTTACCGGGAATATCGCCAATGACAAAAGGGGAGCCTAATCAGGCTTTAAGTGCAATATACGGTCCACAAACAGTTGGGTTAGTAAGAGCAATATTAGATAAATATCCAGACTTAGAAGTAGAACTAACTTCTATCTTTGGTGAAAGATTTATGATAAATGTAAAGGATGAAATGACATATTTAATCGAAAAAAAGCAGTCATTTGAAGATAGGCGTCGTCAAGTTGAAGAAGAGGAAGAACAGAATCAAGGTGAATCGCCAACTAAAAATAATGATATGTATGAACCTAGCATAGAAAATATAAAAGGTTCTTTTGAAATGGAAAAAAATTCATTGGAATATCTGAAAAATTATATAAATATCAGAAAAAATATTATTTTAACAGGACCACCGGGGACAGGTAAGACAACCATTGCTGAAAGAGCGGCGGAAGAAGGTGTGAGAACTCAATATATTGACGGCTTTATACTAAGTACAGCAACGGATGACTGGAGTACTTTTGATACAATTGGCGGTTATATGCCAGATCCTGATGAAGCAGGTAAATTAAAGTTCCATGAGGGAATAGTTTTAAAAAGTATAAGACAGAATAAATGGATTATTATTGATGAACTTAACCGTGCAGATATCGATAAGGCATTTGGCCAACTATTTACAGTATTGTCTGGAAAAGATGTGGAATTGCAGTTTGAAAGGAATGGACAACCAATCAGAATTAGTCATTACAATGGTAATAACTCATATTATGATGATTCATCTAGTACTTACTATATTGGAAGGAATTGGCGAGTTATTGGTACTATGAATTCCTTTGATAAAAATAGTCTTTTTGCTTTTTCATATGCTTTTATGAGGAGGTTTGCATTTATAGAAATTGCTATCCCGGATTTGTCATTTTACTCAAATTTAATAAATGGAAATACAGGACTTACACAAGAGAATAAAGAGTTTGTTCATAAACTGGTTGAATTTACGCCGAAACCATTGGGACCTGCCATTGTATTAGAACTAATTGATTATATAAATATTACAAATAACACTGGTAGAATTGAGGCAATTTGTGGAACAGTAATACCTCAATATGAGGGGTTAGATTATAATGAAATACTTAATTTATATAAGAATATAGGACCGCTTCTATCGGCTAAAGAAAGAGAAATGCTTAAAGGCTTTATCAGTAGTTTCTTTGATATCCCTAACAATTTATTTAGGAGTGCAGACAGAGATATAGAGCAAGAAATCGTAGAAGAAAATGAAACTATTACAGAAGATGAAAATGACGATGACTCAGAAGAGTAATAATATTATAAAAGGGGTTCATAATTATGTCCCTACATGGTAGAAATGACAGTTGGACTGAACAGGATCACAGGTATATTCTAAAGAAAACTAATAATGAACTATGGAGGTTTGTACAAAAGAATGCCTCTGTTGCTCCTGCTGAAGATATATTTGTTAATTTAACAGGTGTATCAAAAAAGAATTTACAATTATTATGCGAAATTTACTTTTTGTTATCCGATGAAGTTAGAGAGTTTGTAGAGGAGATTGCGCCTTCGATTTTAAACAGATTATCAAAGGTTTCATTAAGGGAGTATAAAGTTCTTCGAGGAAATATTAGGGGAAAGGTGAATTGGGGTAAGACACTAACTGAAAGGTATGCATCTGGTGGAGATCAATCAATATTTGTTTGTAGTCAAAGGTCATCATTATTTGACTTGCCTGAAAACAGATTATTACTTTTTCTTTTAAAAAGAATTGTATCTATTAGTAAATCCTTATCAGGAAATGATATAAGTGAAACAAATATTGATTTAAATAGGTTTAGTGATAAATGGGTTGATACAGTCACTGAATTTGGTCTTAAGGCAAATAAATTACTAAAAAACCCCTTTATAAGAGAGATTGGCGAAATGTATGATTTGTCATTTAAAGTTATTATGGAGACAGAAAAAACACGCGGACAAATGTATACAAGATTAGCGAATATTGGAAGGATGTATTACTTAATTTTAAATAAGCCTATAAATTACCTTGAAGAAGTACTTAATATAAAGACCTTAGAGCCACTTAACAAGGATACATTATATGAAATTGCTGTATTGTTTAAGTTTTTTAGTGCTACAAGAAGAAATGGCTGGATTGAAAAGAATATTGGTCTTATTGGTGGTAGTTCATCTATTATTAGTCATTTTAAATTAGGTACTAAGAAGTTAAAAGTGTACTATCAGTCCATACCTAAGGAGTTTGAAAAAGAGAGTAGATATGGGCCGTTGATGAATAAGTATGGACTAAGTGATAGGTTTAGAAGGCCGGATATAGTTGTTGAGGTAACAAATCGTACAAAGAAGAGTTATTACATTATTGAAGTTAAAAGGTCAAACAAGAGGGGATATCTTGTTGATGGAGCCTATAAATTATTTGGTTATCTAAAGGATTTTGAAAGTGTGAAGGGTAATGAAAATAATTTAAGTGGAGTATTGGTAGGTTGGTCAAATATAAAAGATTTGGATTCATTTGATGATAATGAAATTCATATTTCCTCATGGAAAAATCTCGATAATCTATTTGATTACATTTTGAATGAAGAACTAAAAGTGGATATTTAGTCACAAACTAAAAGAGTTGAACCATAAATTCAACTCTTTTTTATTTGAATTATATTAAGATATGAGATGGGTTATATTAATGTCTTTTGTAGTTCCTCTACTGATACTTCTTCTATCTCATAAGTTAAATCCTTGTTTTGCCGATTAACAATTAAGTATTTACCATCTATACGCTCAATATTAAACTTCCAATGTATTCCTATACTCTTTGTTATTACATATTTGTCTAAAGGTAACATTCTATCCGCAAAGTTATTCAGATTTGTTAAAAGAAATGTATCTAGATATCTAATAAGCAAATACCCTTTATAGACCTCTCTATTGTAACGATTTAAATTCTTTTTTCGTAAATCAAACCACCTATAATTATTTTGTACAGAAGGAGATAGTACAAAATAATTACCTTTCTTAAATATAGTAGTGTTAGAGAGTTGCTGTAGCCCTAAATTTTCAACAAGAACTCTTTTGTTCACACTTGACGAGCCTGTAGTATCAGCCAATATAATCCCTTCTTTCATTATATTATTTAAATTCAGTATACCTTAATTATGTGCAGCCGGATTCATAAGTTGAGAAGAAAACTCATGCTGCGTAGGATAAGCGTAAAACATAAAGTTTTAAAGGTATTAACTTCTCCATATCTAAGAGTCTGATTGTGAAGTTGTAACTAAAGATAATGGAGGAGATTAATTATGCCAAACATGAATAACTCAGGAAAGGGATATAAAGAAAATGATATCGAAGAATATCAGTTTAATAATTATTTGTTTATAATTACACGTTTTAAAAGGGTCAACTGGATGGAATACGAGGGTGTCAATCAATACAAGTATTTTATTTATATATTCGACAGCCGTTTAGTTCGTGGGGAAAACTTTTTTGAGAATTTACTATTAAACATTTCTTATCCAACTTTCGAAATTCTTAAATCTAATTTAAAAGTGATATTAAGCGAATACATTCTTGAAAGACAAGAAGTTGTAGCATGTATAGAAAAAATTGAAAGACTTAATCCGCTTCATAAGTATTAAAAGACAAGGTTAATCTAAATAGTTCGGTTATAAAGTAGAAAATGTAAAATCACAAGTCTTTTAACAAGCGAATTCACATAGTAATTCGCTTGTTTCTTTTTATTGTAATGACAAGCGTTATTATGATTTAACATTGAAATAGCAACGTTTTTAGCATGGGTTTTAACAAGCGGACAACAGTTATTGTTAGCAAGTCAAATGTGTGCTAAAAACGAGGTCAAAACCTATGCTAATTAAAGGTTTATAAGAGATACATAAATTTTTATGGTAAAATATAGATATAGAGATTGTGAAAGATCGTTCTTACACTAACGGGCAGGATTATTTAAGAAGAATTATAATTAAATCATGGAAAATGAAATTTATGTAATGAGGTGTTGTGATGTTAAATTTAGATTATCTCTATGAGAAAATAAAACAAGAAGTAAATTTATATTGGCCAAACTTTAAATTAGTCGCTTTTGCATTATATGATAAAGAAGGGGCTTATTTGTATAATCATCCCAATTTTTCATCCCAAAATAAATCCTACTATTTGGAATGGAATGAGCAATTCAATGGAGCAGATACGATTATATTATATGAAGACTATCCTACTGCTATAGTAAATTTGGATAACTATAAAGATATGGAAAGTATCTACTCAATAATTATTCATGAACTATTTCACGGTTTTCAACATCTTCAAGGAGAAACAAGGTTTCCTAATGAAGTGTTAGGAATGAACTATCCATTATTAAAGGAAAATGTGGAAATGCGTAATAGAGAAAGAGATTTTCTTTACAACGCAGTCATATCTTCTGTTAAAGAAGAAAAAGTCAAGAACTTAATGAGTTTTATTAATTTAAGAGAGAATAGACGAGTTTACATAGATAGATATTTGGATTACGAACTCTCTGTCGAAACAGTAGAAGGACCAGCATTCTATGTGGAATTACATGCTTATATTCAATATAGCAACAAATCATACGAGGAAGTATTAAATAAATATAGCAAGGATTTAAAAGATAATCGAGAATCAACCTATCACCTTAGAAAAAGTTGCTATAGTTCTGGTTTATTTATCTGTTTATTGTTAGATGAACTTTTTGCAAATTGGAAAGAGACGTTTTTTGGTTCTAAAATATTATTATACGATACGTTAAAAGAAAAAGTTGAATGGGAATTTAATAATATAGATAATATTAAAATTAGTAAGGAGACCATTTCCATTATTAATGGAATAAATGAAAAGAGGGATGAAATTTTCCATCAATTTGAACATGAAAATGGTCATCACCTTTATATTTCAGGTGATATAAATCGTAAAGCATTCGATCCTATGAATGTCATTGTAGATGCTAATAAGCAATTACATAAAAATTTTATTACTGTTTCAATAAACAAAAGAGAATACCATATTAACCAACCTGTTATTGTTCATTATAATGACAAAATCAATACAATAAATAGATTACATATTGTTTTAGATCAAAAACCAGTCATTCGAAATGATATTATCCTTATTCAGGGGCTTGGAGAAGTACAAGGGGATTTTTATGAAGTTGATGGAAATTACTATATAAATTTTTGACTATAATGTATTGATATTGTGAAATATTGTACTTAAACTATTGGGTGCTTTAATACAACAAGAGATCGTCACTAGAGGCGGTTTTTTTAACTAAAAAGGGATAGTTTAGGTTAAAAATTTTGAGTTACTGGAGGGAGTTTATGGAAAGAGATTTACCAATTGTGATTGCGATTGCAGCGGTTTCAGGTGGGGGCAAAACAACGGTAACTTCTGAATTAAAAGGGAAGTTACATAATTCTAAAGCACTATTTTTTGATGAATACGATTT
Source organism: Ornithinibacillus proteolyticus (assembly GCF_039581225.1). Taxonomy (NCBI): domain Bacteria; kingdom Bacillati; phylum Bacillota; class Bacilli; order Caryophanales; family Bacillaceae; genus Ornithinibacillus; species Ornithinibacillus proteolyticus. The sequence continues at coordinate 15,921 of NZ_JBCPXV010000009.1, forward strand.
TGATGGTCCAGATGACTTTGTTGGATGGATTGAAAATGGTAGTAATCCTGATGAATGGGACTTAACACCACTTATTAGGGATATTAGAAGATTACTTATCGAACCTTTAGATTACATAATTTTAGATTTTCCATTTTCCTACCTACATAGTAAAACTAGAGAACTTATAGATTTTTCAGTATTCGTTGATTCACCACTTGATGTTGCAATGGCAAGAAGAATAATTAGAGATTATAAAGATGGTACAGTTGAGAATCTTTTACTAGATTTGGAAAACTACATAGATAGAGGAAGAAAGGGTTTTCTTGATATGTTAAAAACGACAAAACCAAATTCTGATCTCATTGTAGATGGGAAGTTACCTTTATCCGAGATTGTAAACATTATTATTAAAAATATAGTGAACATAAAATGATTCGTTATTCAAGTAACGAGTGCAATAGTTCAATAAGGGATCATCAAATTTGATGGTTCTTATTTTCATAATATATGTTTTGAATATTATGTTAATATTTAACTATGAAGTTGTTGTGCAAACGGAGAGTTATTGGAGGAATTGAATTTGTATAATCAAATAGAGGTTCGACGGATGACAAGTAAAGATATAGACACCGTATATCGAGTTTTCGCCGAGAACAATATTGGTAAATCATTGGAGTACATATCAGAATGCTGGAAGCAAAATGAAACAGGTGAAAGAATAACATTACTCGCGTTTTACAAAGAACAATTTGCCGGGAGTTTACATCTTCTTTTTAAATCATACTATCCATTTTTTTTAGAAAATGGAATTCCAGAAGTCAACGATTTTAACGTCATCCCTATATTAAGAGAGAAAGGGATTGGAAGTGCCTTAATGGATGCGATAGAAGAGATTGCTTTAAAGGACTTTGGAATAGTCGGAATTGGTGTTGGTTTGTATGATAGTTATGGAAGTGCCCAACGCATTTATGCGAAGAGGGGTTATATCCCAGACGGGAGAGGTGTCATGTATAAAGAACAGCCTGTTTCTCCAGGAAGTCAAGTTTTGGTAGATGACGACTTAAACCTCTATTTTACAAAACAGAAACAAAGTGAAGGGTAAAAGATTCGCAGTTGTTCTTTCTTGAAGTAACGGGTGCTTTAACACAACAAGCAGTTCGTCACGATGGCATCTTATTTGATTAAAGGGGCAGGATTGTTGGGTAAGAAGTTAAGAATATTTTCACGGAAGGAGATGTATTATGGGAATAGGTTGAAAGAAAATCCAAAAGCGTATATAAGACCATATGAAGATAAAGACTTTAATAAGATACAAGATTTAAACAAAGAAGAAGGTTGGACAAATTTAGTCGAGAATAATTTGGATACCAAGGAAGCGTGGAGAAATTCAAATGTAGCCTATGTTGTTGAATCAAAAGGAGAAGGGGTAGTTGGCTATGTTAGAGGACTAACTGACAAATGTGTAAGCCTATATATTTGTGAATTGCTAATTGATAAAAAGCATAGAGGTTTGGGATTAGGTAAAGAAATTATTCGCTTTTTACATAATTTATATCCGAACACAAGAATTGAATTACTTGCAAATAGTTCATCTCGTTCATATTATGAAGGTTTGGGTTTTCGTGGCTTTTTCGGGTTTAGGAAAACGAGTCAAGAGTAAGATTTATTTATTGTGCTAACGGGTGCTTTAGGTGAACGACAAAAATAAAAGAAATTAGAAAACGCCCGGATTTCTCCAAGCGTTTTGTATGTTACTAAGAGTGTTAGTGTCGAAGTTTGTTGGTATTGAATTTAACATGATATTTTACTTCTTCTCCAAGTTATCTGAACTACTTACACTGTAGATTCCACTCTTAATTAGGTGTAACGAAGGATTTTTTAAAGAATGGATACTTATTGATTATTTCTATGAAGGTACCAAAATCTTTAATCTCCATTTTTGTTTCGCAGTATTGATGAGTAATAGTATTGAGGAAATCTAAGTGTACTTTGTCGTAAAAGTCTACTGGATTTCTACAAATAGAACAATGTAATATCTCAGTCATAATATATCCTCCTTTATCGTTATTTGCATATAGATTAGCAAGTTTGATTGTTTTTGACAAAAGGCTAAAATTGAATTTTGGAGCGTATTTACACCATCAAAATTCAATTTTCTCTAGGACAAAATTGAATTTTAGGTGTGTTTTCCCATGCCAAAATTGAGTTTTAACAATTCTTGGACAAATATAGACTTTGTAATGATGATGGGAAATAACCTGCTGCATGCCATAGTTGTTCCTATCTTCCTGAAACTTCTTGTGAACTTGGTAATCTTTTTCTAGATAGAACATTGTTAATTGATCCTAAGATAGGTTTTTTTAACATGAATTAACAAGAAAAAAATGTCTAAAGGCTTTAATAGTCTTTAGACATTTGTCTTTTTGTTAAATTTTTAAAAAAACTATGGTATTTTACAATTATGTTATAACATACTTTTCTCGTCTTTTAACTTTTAAGTTATACTTTCAGTAAGGAATAAATAAAGGAGGAGATTAGAGTGAAAGAAAATGTTTATGAACAACTAAACTTTGAACTAAATGAGCAACTGGATTTAATTAACAAGAAAAAAATGACTATGTATTACCTTTGGGCTACCAAACAACAACATAATTTATCGGATGAAGAAAATGACAAAATTATAGGTGCAATGACTTGTGTTGGTACTGCCAAAAATCAGTATGAATATGAATATTATGCGGACAGTGCACTTTCTTATGTGAAGAAAATTATTTCTTAAATAAAAATAGTATATTAAAAAGCAAATAAACTTCAAGGAGGAATGGTGAAGGGGGGGGATTAAATGGTAGAAGTAATTACTAAAGATGAAAAACTAAATTCTTATATTATAAAAGTTCATGAAAACTTAGGTGTCTTTTATAAAAATGTTATTGTTGATGATAGTATAAACATTTCCGAAAACTGGAAGCAAATTGAAAGAGAAACATTTTTATCATTTTACGGTACAAAAAACCCATACATTGAAATATATAAAAACATTAATGGGGATTACCTTGCCGTTTACTTCCAAAGTTATATGGATGGATTTACATTCACCGTCTGGAAATCTAATAAGTATCTTAATGTAAAGAGGGTAAGAACAAGCCTACTCTCTCTGGAAAGTATGGAAATTATGTTTAGATTTAGAAAGCCTTTATTTACATGCTGGGAATGTGGTCGCAAAGATTGTCATATATTAGATATTGATGGGAGTTTACAACAAAAAATAGATAAGTTTGAGGATGAATGTTGTTGTGAATAATGAAATTAAATAGGCTGTCAAAAGTTCATTAACGCGTTATAATACGATCAAATTAGTGTTGTCACATAATATGGTTTATACGACAATACCACCTAACAATCATTGGTTTTCTTGTCGCATAACACCAATAAAGGAAATACTAATTTCGTCGTATAACATAGCAGGGAGGATTATCATTATGAACACGGCTCCAGCCACAATTTCACAATCAATTGAGAGATTTAAAATTTATCTTCTTGAGAATGACAAAAGTTTAAACACAATTAAAAGTTACAGTCAGGATCTAAACTATTTTTTCAAGTGGGTTCATCAAAGATATGAACCGCCTCATTTAATTTCTATTCTTACCTCGACGGATTTAAAGGATTATGAACGTCAACTCAAGTCTGACTCCACAATTGCCCCCTCTACAATAAATAGGAGATTAATATCTTTAATGAAATGGTCTGAATTTCTAGTAACTATTGGTTCAACAAATATTAATCTTGCAACTAACATTAAAATCAAAAAGGTTCAAAGACAGAATAACATACGTTGGCTAACGAGAAAAGAAGTTGGTAAGTTACTGCATGCTATTGAATTGACTAAGCAACAAAATTATAAAAAAGGTTTGCTTCATCAGACGATAGTTTATTTAGCAGTAAATTTAGGTCTTCGTGTGCATGAAATGTGTAATGCTAGAATTTCTGATGTGGATCTGCGGAGGAGCATTATCAAGGTTAACGGTAAGGGGGATAAACACAGAATCATACCGTTGACCGAAAATACTAAGGAAGCAATAGTTAACTGGTTAAGGGAACGTAATCAAGAATCGGAGTATTTGTTAGTAAGTAGTAAAAACAATCATATAAGTACAAGAGCCATACAGCATATTTTCAAAAAGTATAGTAGTCAACTAGGTATAGAGATTACGCCTCACTCGCTTCGGCATACATACTGCAAACAGTTAGCGCAGCATGGTGTTGATATTCAATCTATTGCGGAACTTGCTGGACATAGCAGTGTTGATACTACAAGAATTTATGTTACACCTTCCATTCAGGAGTTACAAAGTGCATTAAAGAAAACTGAATTTTAACGATTATAGCAATTTAATATATTGTACTGATAAATTACAAACCACATTAGAAGGGTATATAATTTTTATTATGTGACTTGCATATACAAAAGGATTTTCCCTCCTTTCCTATAATTATATAGAAAAGGAGGGATTTATTATGGGTTATGATTATATTATGAATAAAGATATATATGTTGATGATAGTGTATACCGTATTGCTATTCTTACAGGAGAAGAGAAGGAACAGTTATGGTTTTACACTGTCTTTGCACAAATATTTAAGGACGAAGTGCATGAATCATTTGAACTAATATATGGAAATAGATTCAAAACAGAGGAGGATGCATTAGATGACATCTTAGGTGTGGTAGACCTTTTAGTGAAAGAAAAATAGAATTTTTAAATGTTCCTGTCTATTCGGGGACATTTTTTGTTGCTAAAGATACAACAAATATAATCATTTTCTCTAAAACCTAATCAACGATAATGATTATATTGATTATAATCATTGTTTATATATATAATTGTTGGTTTTTATTATATTGTTTGTTAATCATTATTTCTGATTATTTATAAATACTAATGTATAAAAGTTTCATACGAAAAACTACTAAAAATTCACTTAAAATTAGTTAGATGAAATTAATAAACTTTCTTAGATGAAAAAAATGCTATATAGCAATAAATAAAATAAGTGTATACGAAAAAAAAGATTTAAATAGAATTAATTAGATATTTCCCGACATTTAATTGTAAATGCCTAAAATTGCTTGTTTTAGCCTTAAATCCCTGAAAACCGGAAAATATTACTTTGCTACTCTTTTCTGGAAAAAGCATACTAATTATTTTTTAAACAAAACACTTGTGGATGATTAGATTCGCGCTATAGTTGTCATCAAACACATTTAGGAGGAATAGTTTTGGGAATTTACTTTGGCATTACATTTAATGGGGAAAGATACACGGACATTGAAAAAAGTTTACAAATACATGCAGACTTTTTCCATAAGAAACTACAAATGTACCTTTTAGTAAATGTTGATTTATTGGAATTACATCTTAAGTTTATAGATCCAAAGGTAATAGATAGAGTCCTAATGTATGATTACGAAGAATTAGGAAGTTGGGGAGAGTTTAAGAGATTTTCTAATATCTGTAAAGCATATGGTCTTGAGTATAGTATTATAAAGCAGGATATCCACAGCGATGTAGACATACCTTTAGGTTATCTTACTAATATTATATAGAAACATTAAAATAACAGCATGTAGAAAGGAGCAATATTAATGGAGTATCAGTTATCTTTAACAGATAAAGAAGAAGTTTATATTAATAAAAGACTTAAATCAATGGATGAAAAAGTTAAGAAAACAGAAGATCAAGTTTCAGCAATGTTTGTAGATTGTGGATTACCCCTTATTAGGGAAGTATGGTTGGAGGGTATCAGAAAATCTCCTGAAGCATATTCCTTCAAGGAAAGATTATTTCACGGATTAATTAATTTGTGGCAAACAAAAAAGTTAAAGAAAAACACAATGGAAACAATATATCAGAAAATAGAAAGTTTGTCTGAATATCAGGCACTTACTTTGATTAAAGTAGCAATGCGAAGAGGAGCAAAATAATACTTCTTAGATGATGGATTCTGATGGTTTATATTAGGACTTCTAGAAATGGATGTCGCATATTGGAAGATATGAACACCAAAAAACTCATAACATAAATTTTTTAATTTATTACTATTGTTTATAAATGACTATGGAATGGAGGATATAAAGTTGGGATTTATAGTAGAAAAATACTGGCATAAAATAGCCTTATTAGGAATTATATTTTGCTATTTTTTCATGTTCTCTATTATTTGTTTACCTGCAATGTGGACATATTACAAAGTTTCCATTATTGATTACTTCCTTGCTACTTTTGTGGGATTGGTTTCTGGTGGACTAGTTTTTAATAGTCTCTTACTAGTAAAATATCATAATAAAAAAGAGAAAATAGAAAGTGGTCTACCAATAAATTTTATAATAAAGATTTTTTGTGGAAAAGTAGTATTATATACGCTGCTACTTTTGGTTTTAGAACTACCAATCAATAGTTTTTTTCCTAATTTATATTTTGTTTTATGTCTTTGGAGTGGGGGCTATTTTTGGTATTGCGTGATTAGGGGATATATCTGGGCAAAAAGTAATAAAGGAAAGAAATATAGCGATGATTATAGTCCATGGATTGGTAGGTTATTATTGATCGGTATTATATTGTCATATTTAGTGGGATTTTTACATTTAAGTCTAAATTAGTGATTACAAATTAGTGTTGTAGACGGATTCTTTTCCATGATTACTATATTTATTTATTTGAACGTTATATAATATTAGATATAATATATCTAATATACTTTAATATACTGGGAAGGCTTTCTAGAGGTCTTCCCCCAAAAAAAATAAGGTAGGTCCTTTACAAATATTCAATTATCCTATAATATATATTATAAGCAATATATATTATAGTTTTACAAATTAAATTTATATAACTAATATACTTAAGTCTCTTTCTTCTTATTACCTTTCGGAAGAGCAAATAAAATTATACAAATATACACAATAAACAGGACAAGGACAAGTATGGCTTTTATAAAGCATACTTTAAGTTCTTTGTTGATTGAGTGTGCTTTTAATAAGCATTCAATACTAATTGAGTATTTGTATAAGGTTATTTGTTCTTTTTTATTTGTAATAAAAAGGAGGGGACTTTTTTAATGGCTTTAAATAATGTGCTTTGTTGAAAAAGTAATTGTGACAAAAAAATAAGATATGGGAGGAATTTCAATTGAGTATGGAGTTTAATTATAAAAAGGTCGGCTTTGTAAACATTTCATTTGTTAAATATTATGCAGAAGAACTTGCTCGTATTAAAGGGTTTGAGGTGGTAGAAATTTCAAAATATCCCTCTAGTCCTAACGATTTTATAGGTGAGAAAGAGATAATGGAAAATATTAATGAGTTGAACAATAATATTATCGGAAATGGTAGTAACTTCGCAAAGTTATTAAATGATAATCTGATTGAAGCAATTTTAGTGGACCAAGTATCGAATTTTGAAGAGTTAGATCGATTCATTAGATGCGTCAAAGGTCTAATAGATTTGGGAATACCACTTATTATTGCAAGAGAGGAAATTGATACTAGTAAGATGGAGGGATTGGATAAGATGCTGGACTCTATGAGAAGTTTCGTGGTCGAAGATTTGAGTGAACTACCTTTTTAATAATAATGTATAGTGGTCATGTACCACTATACATTATTAGTGGACTGATTATATATTCTCTATTGGATTCAGTAGAATAAATATACCGGAATAATCTTACTATTAATGATTAATAGTTTAAGATTTCTTTGATTTATATACATCTTTAATATAAGTAGGGCTCCTAAATCTTGAGGGTAAAAAAATCTGAGGATAACAAATTCTCAAGTATATATTTAGGAGGTAATATTATGAAAGGTCTAATAGTTACTAGATCGGAGAAAGGTTTATTCATAGAACTTTTAAAGGAGATGATAGTGGGTACATTCCTTCTATCTAGTAGGAAATCCGAGAAGGAAATACAGGATAAGTGGGGAGGAATGTTATAATATGTCTTTATTTAAATTTAGTGATCAAAAAAGAAACGAAATGGAATCTATTAGAAAAGAAAGAAACAAGGAGCATATTGGTGTACACCTTATACCTTTGCGTGACGAAAAATCTAGTAATAAAAATATTTCTTTCAAAGGAACAGAATCACAGAAGGAATATTACAACTATGATAAAGATGGTAATATTACTGGATTTATCAGAGGGGTGTTTGTAGAGGAACTCGTTAATAAGATTGTTGGTTTCTGTCTAAATCAAGACTTTTATATCTATCTAGATGGATATTATAAAAAAATGACAGACAGTGAGATTAAAGGATTTATACAGAATCAAATAAATCCACGTGTTCGAACAGGTCACATTATTAATGATGTGTTTAATATGTGGCAATTCCATACTTCGATGCAAGTTGATGAAAATGAAGTTAATAAGGATAACAACCTTCTAAATTTAAAGAATGGTATTTATGATGTAGAGAAGGACTTGTTTACACCGAGGCATGATAAAAATCATTTAATTACAATAAGGATTAACGCATCGTACAAAGAAGGACTTACTAAAGAGGTAAATGGAAAGGCATGGCATAACTATCTTGATTATGCATTACCAGATAAGGAAGTACAATGTGTATTGCAAGAGATCATGGGCTACTGCTTAACTAGGTACGTAGATGCTAAGAAGTTCTTCGTCTTTGATGGAGTATCTAACAGTGGTAAATCTAAGATTATAGAAATTTTGACATACCTAATTGGAAATGAAAATGTATCGAATGTGGCATTACAAAACTTGTATGGGTTTAACATACAGTATTTGTATAACAAGACCCTAAATGTTTTTGCTGATTTACCTAATACTCCTATAAGTGATGATAATCAAATTAAGGTATTAACAGGAGAAGATGAAGCATTAGCCGATAGGAAACATAAAGAGGCATTTAAGTTCTATAATAGGTCTAAAATGCTCTTTAGTACAAACGGAATGCCTAGTAATTATGGGGATAAGAGTGAAGCATTTTATAATCGTCTTATGATTATTCCATTTAAATATGCAAAGCCACAAAATGAACTGGATTCAAATTTGGGTGAAAAGTTTAAAAATGAAGCAGACTACATATTTATGTGGGCTTTAGAAGGACTAAAGCGACTTTACTCAAGAGGATTTAAGTTTTCTGACTCAAGAACTGTACTAAATGAAGTGTTGAATTACAAAACGGAAAGTAGCACTTTACACCAGTTTGTAAAGGAAGAGTGTAAGTTTGATTCTGAGAGTAAAATAACAACTGAACGTTTTATGAGAGAGTACAAAGATTTTTGCAAATTTGATTTAGGAATTAAAACCCCACTGGGGAGGAATAAAGTATTAAAAACTCTTCAGACTGAATTTGGTTGTCAGTATGGAGATAATATAAAGGAGAATGGGAAAAGGGCAATAAAGGGAATAAGAATTCCTTCTATTCAAGGTTAAAAGGCACTTTAAATAAGTGTCTTTTTCTTTCGAATTATAAAGTAAAAAAGGGATATTTATAGTAAATCGGGATACGAAAACTAAAACGGGATGGATAAACTATTGAAATTATAGGTTCCTATGTATATAATCCCGTTTTCCCACTTTTTTATAAAAAGGTATTAAAAAGGAAAGTCTCTAAAATTGGCACTTAAATCATAGTTATATTAGAGTTTCTTGTAAAAAACAGAAAAACGGAAAGATGGCTTATGATTGTTATTAAAATGACATTTTGAAGTTTTATTCTGTTCCCGTTTTTGTTATTTCACTTCCTTTTAAAGAGGGATATTCGTGTTTACTCTGATGATAGATTAACTAATTAATGATGTTATAATAACAAATGAAAATAATTATAAATTCGTGACGTGATATATAAAAAGATAATAAGTTTTTTAACTACAAGAGGTGAAAATAATGTTTGATACTACTAAAAGTTACTACATAACAAAAGGAGTTAAAACTAACATCTGTGCTGATATGGTAAAAGGTATGTTAGATTCTATTATGGAAATGAAAAAGGTAACGCAACTAGATTATCTTCAGGTATTTGATATTTCCTTATCTACCAATGGCAAAACCACCTATATAAACCATAGTCAAGAAGAACCTAAATATAATAAACAATTAATGTTTACCGGGGGAGTAAATCAATTTACTGGAAAAGTATTTATAATTGATGACGGAAGTTGTGTCACAACAATGTTAGCAGAGGAATATTGATTAATGTCAGTGAGGTGTACAAATGATTTGTAAATGTGGCGGAGTTTTTCATGTTATCAGGGTTGAAAAGTACCCTGAAGGACTTAAAGATAAGGTTAATTACAATCGCTTATGCGATGTAGAGTGCTTAAAGTGCGGTAAAGTCTTATATAGTCAGCCTTACGATGGAGGAAATATACTGAATAAGGTAAAGGATCTAAAATAAATTAAAGCAAACAAAGTCTAGATATGCTGAATATGCAAATCTCGATGTTCAAAATCCAATAAATTCGATATAATACTAGTAATCTTGTTTATTGGAAACTTAATAAATCCCTGTTCGCAAACGAATCCCTGGGAAACAATATGCTAATGGAGTAGGGGCAATGTCCAACTATAGGACAGTATAATATATCCCTATTTGTCGCAAAATCTCCCATTTTTATATAGGGAGGAAACAAATAATGGGACAGGCAACTATTCAAAAACAAGAGGAACTTATAGTAAAACATGCTGCAATACGACAATTCAATGTTAATTCTCATACAATATGTGAAAACAGAGAATGTTTGGAGACACAAATTCTTTCACGTAATCTAGAGATTGAAGGAAACTACGGGACAATTACTGTTCAGGTCGCTTCTGGAGATAATACTAATACAGGTGAAGACCTCCATAGTCTATTAGCAAGAGTTTTACTTAAGAAGCAGAAGAGACTAGCCAAACAGAATGGTTAGTCTCTTTCTTTATATGTTGTTTTAAATATATAGTGTTATTGCAATGTTAAGTGATTATTGGCAATTGTAAGATTAACCAATGAGAAATGATATAATTAAGAGAATAAAGACTTTGATGGGGGATTGAACAATGTATATATCTGATTTATATATAAAAAACTTCCGAAGTATAAAGGATATCCATGTAGAGTTTAAAAGTGGTAAAAATATTTTAATTGGAAAGAATAACTCAGGAAAAAGTAATATTATTCAGGCGCTTGATTTACTAATGGGTGAGAAACTTCCTACCAGAAATTCTCTAAATCTGAAAGACTTTCATGCAGAGGAAAAGATAGTTGGAGATAATACACTGTTTGAGCATAAGAATGATTTATTTATTGCAGTAAAGTTAATTGGAGAGGTTTCAGAGGTGGAAGGTTTAGAAGGAATAAATCATATTAGACAAGAGCGATTTGGCATTAGATATTGGTGTGGTTTCGAAATTGACTCGGTAAATATTAGTGAAGATATTAAAAAGGATTCGATTGATTTTGAGAAGAATGACTTTGATTACTTTTCTAGCAATGAAATAAAGTATTGGATAAAGGAAAAAGAAGAAGTTGTATTTTATATCTATGCTCAAAGGGAAAAAGGAACAGAAGAAATTAATTTAATTCATGGTATGTTTGTAAAAGATAAAATAGACGATAAGTATTTTAGGTGTTTTCCTGTAACAAAAAAGTTAAGAGATTCTTTCATAACAAGTTCTATATTACCTGCTTTCAGGGAACCTGCAAATCAGTTAAAAGCAAACAATTGGACTTGGTATGGAAAACTAATAAAGTCGCTTTGGGATAGTAGAAGCGATGAAATCGATAAAGATATTAAAAATTATAGTGATTTGATTAGAAAATCAACCGATAAGGTGTTTGAGAGCGCAACCATTGACTTGAAAGAAAAACTAGAAGAATTAATCAGTTATAGTAATCTAAGTTTTAGAGTGTTACCAGATTCAAAAGACGACATTTTCAAGAATATAAGCATCTATATTAATGATGGATTTGAATCCCAAATTTCAGAAAAGGGGTCAGGTATTCAAAGTGCATTGATCATTGGTCTTTTTTCTTATTATTGTTCGAGGTTTCATAAAACAAACTCGTTGTTGGCAGTAGAAGAACCGGAATTATTTTTACATCCACATGCAAGAAGGATGTTATCTAATAAACTAGATGAATTCGTCTCTTTAAATGACGAATATTCTAATCAAGTTATTATTGCTACGCATAGTCAAGAATTTATTAGAAATACAGAAATAGAGAATATAATTGTAGTTAGAAAGTCGAAAATTATGAGTACTAAAACTTTCTCTCTATCTTCAAGTGGAAGGAATCTACAAGATATACAAAAAATTAAGCAATTACTTTGGAGTAGAAATTCTGAATTATTCTTTGCTGATAAGGTTATTTTAGTGGAAGGTGGAGAAGAATATTTAATCCCAGCCATTGCAGACTTCTCGATAGGACAAAAAGGTGTTTTAGATAAGCATAATGTATCAGTAATTAAAGTTGGAGGAAAAAGCCAATTTGGTATATACCTATCACTATTGATAGATTTAGGTATTGACTACTTTGTCGTTGCAGATTTTGATTACCTTGAGAATGGATTAGAACAAATAAGAGAGTATATTGGGAACTTTAAAATTGATACACTTAATTCTATTAGAAAAGAATTGACCTCATATAAATCAACTTTTAAAAAGTCGAAAGAAATTAAGAAGAAAATACTAGATCCAAATCAAAATGACGCAAAGGCTTTATGTGAAGTGTTAGATGAAATGTGTGAGAGCCGTAACTTTAATGAGGATCTATTGGGATTATGGGAATACCTAAGGCCAAAAGTGAGTAAGAAAATAAGTTACTTAGACATAGAAGAACCACTTAAAGATAAAATCGATAAGTTTCTTAATGACTTATTAGACAATAACATATTAATTCTTAGAAACGGAGAATTAGAAGATTATTACACAGAGTTGGCAAATGAGTTAGCGAAAGGAGTTTCAGGAAAGGAACTTAAAGTACTAAAAATACTTGAATTTGTTAATGACGGAAAATATGATATTGATGAGTTGATAGTAATCGATGAATATGAAAAAGCAATATTTCAATCCATCTCAATAGGTGGCGCAAATAAAAGTACTTCAATTAAAGTCAGCCAACTTTGATTAGTTGGGTATGCTTGTCTATAAAAAGTTTAGTAAATATATGAAGGAAATACAAGAATATTACAGGAAAGTTTAACCCTTGAGGTACATATATTGTCTCAAGGGGAGGGGTTGTAATGAATGATTTAAACAATCCTAATACCAAACATACTGAGGGACAAACAGCGGAAGTCATTAAAGAAATAGAAGGTAAGTTTGGGGGAATTAGAGTAATGAAGTTTCCCCAAGAAAATGTAGAAGGAGATGCAGATATTAACTCACTAATAGCAAGGATTTTATTAATGAAACAAAAAAGGTTAGCCACTGGAAATTAATAATCCAGTGGTCATTTTTATATTTGTATAATTTTAGTATATATCATTATACAGTTGGTGAGCTTATTGTAGCGCATACGAATGAATCGGAGTATCGTTCCTTTATTTCCAATAAAAAGAATGAAGCACTGCATTCTAGAATTATTGTGATGCCTATCCCGTATAATTTACGGGTTAGTGAGGAAGAACGAATCTATGAAAAAATGATTAATCAAAGTGATATGGCACATGTCCACATCGCTCCACATGCATTACGAGTAGCGGCTATTTTCTCGGTTTTAACGAGATTAAAAGAATCCAAGAAACAAGGAATGGATTTACTGAAGAAAATGCGACTATATGATGGCGAGAATGTGGAGGGCTTTAATCAGCTAGATGTAGAGGAGCTAAAAAAGGAATTCCCTACGGAGGGGATGGAGGGGATTGACCCTCGATATGTGATAAACCGAATATCTTCTGCTATCATACGAAAAGAAGTGCCTTCAATCAATGCGCTGGATGTACTACGCTCCTTAAAAGAAGGTCTCGATCAACATCCTTCTATATCAGATGAAGATAAAGAGAAATATATGAATTATATTTCAGTAGCTAGAAGAGAATATGATGAAATTGCGAAGAAGGAAGTTCAAAAGGCATTTGTGTATTCGTATGAAGAATCGGCTAAGTCGTTAATGAATAATTATTTAGATAATGTGGAGGCATATTGTAATAAAAACAAGCTTCGTGATCCATTAACCGGAGAAGAAATGAATCCAGATGAAAAACTGATGCGTTCTATTGAGGAGCAAATTGGTATTTCAGAAAATGCAAAGCGCTCTTTCCGTGAAGAAATCTTAATCCGAATCTCTGCTTTTGCACGAAAAGGAAAACGATTTGATTACAATTCACACGAACGATTACGCGAAGCTATACAAAAGAAATTGTTTGCTGATTTAAAGGATGTTGTCAAAATAACGACATCGTCCAAGACACCGGATGAATCACAGCTGAAGAAAATTAATGAAGTAATTGCTAGATTAATAGATGAATATGGCTATAATTCTGTTTCTGCTAATGAGCTTTTACGCTATGTGGGAAGCTTGCTAAATCGGTAGTCATACAATGGAGGAAGGTAACAAGACTCGCAAACGGGCTAGTCTTGTTACCTTTTTGTAAACCATTTTTTAAAATAGAATGCAATAATATGCGACAAGTTGCATAGTATAGAGAAAAGTATCGTAATCTTCTAAAAGAGGAGCACGATACTTTTTACTAAACAGAATAGGAGGGGATGTTGTGCAGGAAGGTAAACATAACTTTGTCATCTCTGAGGAAAACTGGTCCCTCCATCGCAAAGGCTTTCAAGATCAACAGCGTCATATGGATAAAGTTAAGGAAGCCATTAAGAATAATTTACCAGATTTAATTAGTGAAGAAGCAATCGTGATGTCCAATGGCCGAGATGTAATCAAAATACCGATTCGTTCATTAGATGAGTATAAAATCAGGTACAATTACAATAAGTCAAAGCATGTAGGGCAAGGGGATGGAGATAGTAAAGTAGGAGATGTAGTAGCAAAAGATCCTAATGCGAAAGGACAACAAAAGCAAGGTCCTGGCGATGGAAAGAAAGCAGGCGATGAGCCTGGAAGTGACTACTATGAAGCTGAGGTATCGTTAGAGAAGCTAGAGGAGGCCCTATTTAAAGAGTTAGAGCTACCGAATTTGCAAGAGAAGGAAAAGGCTGAGATTGTAACCGAAAAGATAGAATTTAATGATATCCGAAAGAAAGGTTTAATGGGAAATATTGATAAGAAACGAACCATTCTAACCGCATTAAAACGAAATGCTAGAGAAGGAAATCCTGGTATTACCCCAATCTATAATGACGACTTGCGATTCAAAACTTGGAATGAAGAAGTGAAAAAAGAGTCCAAAGCAGTTGTTTTAGCAATGATGGATACGAGTGCCTCGATGGGGTCTTTTGAGAAGTATATGGCCAGAAGCTTCTTTTTCTGGATGAACCGATTCCTTAAAACCAAATATGAGCAAGTTGATATCGCCTTTATTGCTCATCATACAGAGGCAAAGGAAGTTTCCGAAGAAGAATTTTTTACAAAAGGGGAAAGTGGTGGAACGATATGTTCTTCCGCCTATACGAAGGCCCTTGAATTGATTGAAGATCGCTATAATCCTTCGAGCTATAATATTTATCCTTTTCATTTTTCCGACGGTGAGAATATTACCTCTGACAATCCAAAATGTATCCGGCTTGTGAATGAAATTATGGATGTGTCCAATATGTTCGGTTATGCAGAGGTTAATATTTATAATCGCCACTCCACTCTAATGCGAGCTTATAATAGCATTGAGAACCAGAAATTTCGCCATTATATTTTAAAAGAAAAACGTGATGTGTACCATGCAATGAAAAGCTTCTTCCAACAAGAGGCAGTAACCGTATAAATGATAGGATCCCTCAAGGTTTAACAATCTTGAGGGCTTTTTTTGGTAATGTAAAATAAATTAACTCCTCTTAACATTTACCAATAAAATAGGTATGATAAGAGTAGTTAGAATCATGCGAAAGCTAGGGGTGAAATAGCATGGCAAAAAAGATACTTTCCTTTGTTACTGTATTATTAATTGTAGCTGGTGTTTCCTTGTCAGGATATTCTATATTTAATATATGGAATTCAGCCCAACAGCAGGATAAATTATTGGTAGAAGCTAAAGGGCTAATCTCCGAATCTCCATTGCAAGAAGAGGAAGAGATTGATATCCCGGAATTTCAAATAGGGGATGCGATCGGTATATTAGAGGTGCCTAAAATCGATGAGGAGCTACCAATAATTGAAGGTACTGATAGTGAGCAGCTTCGTAAAGGTGTTGGCCACTATATAGGGACTGCTTTACCTAATCAAAATGATCAAATCGTGTTGTCCGGACATCGTGACACGGTATTTAAAAAATTTGATCAAATAGGTATTGGCGATCAGTTTATTGTTAAATTACAATATGGAGATTTTACCTACGAGATTGTGGATACCAAAATCGTCGATGCTGATGATCTTACGGTTATTAAGCCTACTGCGCCCGAAGAAATATTAACTGTTACCACGTGTTATCCTTTTGGCTATATTGGAGATGCACCAGAGCGTTTTATTTTTACAGCAAAAAGAGTCAATTAAACAGCCATTTCTTTGGTTGAACTATAGTATAAATATTACACATGATAGGTGAGGAATATCCTAACGTAATGGAATTTTATCTGAGCGGATGGATAAACATGCCATGCGAATTCCTGTCGTAGCATACGAAAGAGGGCTTTTTGTACAAAGAAAAAGGGCCGTTAAATCAGCCCCTACTACTTAAGCCAACTCTATCTTATAAACCCCACGCTCTGTCGTAATAAAAAATTTTTCCCCATCAAATTCATACATGGCACTGTCCTGTAGCGGTATTTCGTAAGAAGGAGAAGGAAGGGGCTGTGTACTCATCGTTGCTAATGTTTGAATCTGACCTTCCCCATGTAACTGTAGACTGTGCATGGGCACATAATCATCTATTCTACGCGTATTACGGTCGTACGATACACTTTGTAAATGAAGCACGATTTGGTCAACATCGTCCATTTCGTGCTTCGTTATTTTAACTTGTCTTCCGCTCCACTGTTGAATAAGCTCGTTAAATGCTTCAACAGATAAAAATTGATGTTCCATAACGATCCCTCCTGCTTATAAATTCTCCTGAAACGTATAGAAATATGCGAAATCTATCCTTACCAATTGACACCTTTTCATAAAATATGGTATTTATGTGGTAGTGATTAGCACTCTCGGCTATAGAGTGCTAAAAATAATCTAAACCAATCTATGGAATCATGATAAAGGAGTGTTGAGCGTGGGGAAAAGGAAATTTAAAGCAGAATCCAAGCGATTATTAGAGTTAATGATTAACTCGATTTATTCACAGCGTGAGGTATTCTTGCGTGAGCTAATTTCAAATGCGAGTGATGCAATCGATAAGATTTACTACAAAGCATTAACCGATGAGAATTTAACCTTTAATC
This sequence comes from Ornithinibacillus proteolyticus, assembly GCF_039581225.1. Classification (NCBI taxonomy): domain Bacteria; kingdom Bacillati; phylum Bacillota; class Bacilli; order Caryophanales; family Bacillaceae; genus Ornithinibacillus; species Ornithinibacillus proteolyticus. The sequence goes on from NZ_JBCPXV010000009.1 coordinate 33,404, forward strand.
AAAGTGATTATTATATAAAGATTGAAGCGGATAAAGAGGCAAGAACATTAACCATTACTGACACTGGTATTGGGATGACCCAAGAAGAGCTAGAGAAAAACTTAGGTACTATTGCTAAAAGTGGTTCCTTAAGCTTTAAAAATGAAAATGAAATTAAAGATGGTCATGACATTATCGGACAATTTGGTGTCGGATTCTATGCAGCGTTTATGGTTGCAGATGTTGTAACAGTAGTAAGTAGAGCATTAGGAAGTGACGAAGCGTTCAAATGGGAATCCAAAGGTACAGATGGTTATACAATAGAAGCTGCGTCAAAAGATTCAGTTGGAACAGAAATTACATTAAAGCTAAAAGCAAACACGGAAGATGAGAATTATGATGAGTACTTAGAAGAATATCGTCTGAAAGAAATCGTGAAGAAGTATTCCGATTTCATTCGTTATCCTATTAAGATGGAAGTAACGAAAAGCAAGAAGGATGACGATAGCGATGAATATATCGACTATAAAGAGGAAGAAACCATCAACAGCATGGTTCCAATCTGGAAAAAGAATAAAAGCGAGCTATCTGATGAGGATTATGAAAACTTCTATCGTGAGAAGCGATATGGTTTTGATAAACCATTAAAACATATTCATTTAAGTGTCGACGGTACGATTCGTTATAATGCGCTTCTCTTTATTCCGGAGAACCGTCCATTTGATTACTACTCGCAGGATTATGAAAAGGGATTAGAGCTATATTCCAATGGTGTACTAATTATGGAGAAGTGTGGAGACTTGATTCCAGACCACTTTAGCTTTGTAAAGGGACTTGTCGATTCAGAGGACCTATCCCTAAACATTTCCCGAGAAATGCTACAGCATGATCGACAATTAAAGCTGATTGCCAAAAATATTAATAAGAAGATTAAACAACAGCTGATTAATCTGCAACGAGATGATCGAGAAAAATATGAGAAATTCTTCCAAGCATTTGGTCGTCAGTTGAAATTTGGTGTGTATAACGAATTTGGAGCGAATAAAGATACATTAAAAGATCTCTTGCTATTCTACTCCTCTAAAGAGAAGAAGCTGGTGACCTTGGCAGAGTATGTATCCAGAATGCCAGAGGATCAAAAGTATATTTACTATGCAACAGGTGATTCGATTGACCGTATAGACAAGCTTCCACAAACAGAGCTTGTAGCGGATAAAGGCTATGAAATTCTATACTTTACAGAAGAAATTGATGAATTCGCTATCCGCATGCTTATGAGCTATGGGGAAAAAGAATTCAAATCCGTTTCTAGCCAAGACTTAGGCATTGACTCAGAAGACGATAAGACAACAGAAGAAGAAACAACGGAAAACAAAGAGCTTTTCGAATACATGAAGGAAAAGCTAGCTGGAAAGGTAAAAGAAGTTCGACTATCCAAGCGTTTACGTTCTCATCCAGTATGCTTAACTGCAGATGGGGAAATCTCAATTGAGATGGAAAAGGTTATTAATGCGATGCCGGATAATAACCAGCATGTAAAAGCGGAAAAGGTACTAGAAATTAATCCAAACCATGAAGTATTCCAAACATTAAAGGATGCATTTGAGAAGGATAAAGAAAGATTAGATTTATTCACTAACATTTTGTTCAATCAAGCACTACTAATTGAAGGCCTACCAGTAGAGGATCCAGTTGAATTTACGAATAATATGTGTAAAGTTATGGTAACGGCTTAATAATCGTTAACAATAGTAGTGGGAAATTTTTAATTTTATAGAGAAATATATAGTGCTATCTCATCCTGGGGATAGCACTATTTTTTTGTTGTTAAAAATGGAATTGGTTGTGTATTAGGTATGTTAAAATCCTGTTATATTGTAATTCAATGTAGAGCCTAAAAATTTTAGTCAAAGAGGAACTTTTCAAGGTGTTATACGGTCTGTATATATACAGGGGGTGTTTGGGATTAGTGGGCTAAATGAAGCAGCAATATATGAAGTCTATTTCGAGAAAGTGTATAAAACTGCCTTTTATATCTTGAAAAATGAGGAGCTAGCCAAAGATGCGACACATGATACCTTTATAAAGGTATTTAAAAATTGGGGGAAAATGAAGCAGCAATCCAAACTTAATGCTTGGATTACTACTATTGCAACACGTACGGCTATTGATATCTATAATAAAAATAAAAAACAACTAGCATATGAATTAAAAGAAGAACATATCGCCATCTCAAATGAATTTAACTATAAGAAAGATGAGTTAGAAAAATATCTAGATGCTATTCCACCAGACCAAAAACAAGTATTGGTTTTGAAATATATAGAAGATTTAACAGAGAAAGAAATTGCAAGCCTACTTTCGATTAAATTAGGAACCGTTAAATCAAGAATATATCGCGCAAAACAGAAATTATATGATCAGTATCAATTGGGAGGTGATAATGGTGTTGAATCATAATCTAAAAGAAGAGAACATAAAAGAACACATAACCAAGGAGATGGATTCAATTAAAGTGCCAGAGGGATTGAAAGAAGAATTATGGGCTAAGGTGAAGCCTATTCCTAGGAAAAGAAAGATAACTTCCAAAGTTCTTCCTTATATAGCGGCTATTGCCTGCCTAGCTATTTTTGTTCCACTTGCGTTAAGCATGTTACCTTTTGGCTCTACACCTAGCGATGATTTATCTGGTCAAACCTTCAGACTTGCTCATCCATATATGCCACTAGAGGGTGGATCGATGAAATATGATTCTATTATGACAATAGAATTTAAAGGTGGAAATGGATTTACAAGTAATAGGTACGGTGACGGGAAGTATGAACTACAGGATGATCTCCTTGTCCTTCAATTTGAAAATGAAAATGAGTATTTAGAAATAAAATTAACCCTTCATGAAAGTGATGAGGATTTCAGTAAGTATTCTGCAAGCATTAGTGATGTTAATTTTGAAATGAAGGATCAGGATAAGATAAGTCACTTTAAAAATTTGTACCTTTTATTAAACCAAGATAGGCAAGTCGAATTTCTAATAAAATAGCTAGAGACGAAAAAGCTTAAGGATAAATGTGCGGTATAGCGGGTACGTTAAATACAATAGCAAGATGAAGAAAGCTTGGAATGAGGGTCACACCCATTTCCAAGCTTTCTTGTAGTATATTTTAGTTGTTCACGTACTGTTTCAGATGTGAAGTGTTATCGTAGTGCTTTATCTAATGTTTCCAAGTTTCGCTCCATTAAACTGAAGTAATCTTCTTCATTTGCGATATCCTCATCTGTCAGTGTGGATATATTATGCAAATACAGGGGTTCCGCACCAATCTCGTCTTGAATAACTTTTGCAACTTTAGGGGTTATATTTTGTTCAAAGATAACGTATTTTAAATCTTTTTCTTTTGCTACTTGAATTAGCTTTGTTAATTCACTTTGAGACGGCTCTTGGCTAGAAGATAGACCGGCAATTGGGATGGATTTAATGCCGTAGCTTTTCTCCCAATATCCATAGGCAGCGTGTGAGACAATCATCTCCGGATTTTCCTTGGAATCTACTAATTGATGGAATTCCTCATCTAATGCTTCCAAGTCTTGTTTCAATGTTTCATAGTTTTCCTCGAACGCTTCACGTGCTTCAGGCTTAAGATCAACGAGGGTATTTTTAATATGTTCAGCGAGAACAATCGCCTGGTTTGGGTCAATCCATACGTGTGGATCTTGATCCCCATGGTGATGACCATCATCGTGTTCTGAATCCTGGTGCTCATCGCCGTCGTGACCATGACTATCTGCTTCTTCGCCATGATGCTCATGATCATGTGGAATAGCTTCCATACCTTCTGCTGCCTCCACGAATACCACATCTTCGTTCTTCAGTGTTTCCTTTACTTTTTCCGCGTACGACTCCATACCAAGTCCATTAAAGATAAAGGCATCTGCCTTGGCAATATCTAAGATATCCTTAGAGGTAGGCTCAAACGTATGGCTGTCTGCTCCTGGTGGGATAAGGGTATTTACTTGTACATGCTCTCCACCGATTTTTTTGGCAAAATCTTCTAATGGATAGATAGAAGTGAAAATCGTTAGTGTATCGTCTGTATTTTGAACACCAGCAGCTGATGATGCATTTTCATCATTCGTGTTGCATGCTGCTAATAGTAATAGTAATCCTATAAAACTAGTTAATAACCAGATATTTTTCAAATGACAACTCTCCCTTAAATCGTTCAGAAATGATTATATCGGAACGGTTACGTTTTGTAAATAGTAGTTGTTACGATTTAAGCTGGTTTCGTAAGTTGTCATAATTGATGTAACAATGAGCGAATTGAAATTCAAGTGCCGTCAGAATAACGAATTTGTATAGGAATCCTTTATTTATAGCCTTTCATTGCTAAGCCTTAAGTGGAAAAACTTACTATCTCTTCTACATGAAGTGTCACATTATTCCTTTATGTGGTTCATCATTCCTTTACTCCCTCATAAACTATAAAAAGCATATTTTGGAGGGATCATCATTGACCGATGCAAAAGAGCTGCATAATGCAATTGAGGAAATTACAGAAATTGCAGAAGGGTTTGGGTTAGATTTTTATCCGATGCGTTATGAAATATGTCCAGCCGATATCATTTATACGTTTGGTGCCTATGGGATGCCTACACGCTTTTCCCATTGGAGCTTTGGAAAACAATTCCACCGGATGAAGTTACAATATGATTTAGGCTTAAGTCAAATATACGAGCTAGTCATTAATTCAGATCCATGCTATGCCTTCTTATTAAATACGAATAGTCTGATTCAAAATAAATTAATCATTGCTCATGTTCTAGCTCATTGTGATTTCTTTAAAAATAATGTTCGTTTCTCCAATACGAGAAGGGATATGGTCGAAAGCATGACAGCGACCGCAGAACGTATTGCACACTATGAGCTTCTGCATGGTAGAGATGAAGTGGAGAAATTCTTAGATGCAGTACTTGCTATTCAAGAACATATCGACCCTTCCATCGTGCGCCCTAAGCTTACGGAGTATGCTTGGGATGAGGAGGAGTCCCCAATTAAGAAGGCCACTTCCCCATATGATGATTTATGGGGATTAGATGAAACAGAAAAAGAAGAAGAGGAGAAGCCAAGTGTGAAGAAGCGGAAGAAATTCCCGCCAAAGCCAGAAAAGGATTTGCTCCTCTTTATTGAGCATTACAGCCGAGAATTGGAGGATTGGCAACGCGATATTTTGACAATGATGCGCGAGGAAATGCTTTATTTCTGGCCACAGCTGGAGACGAAAATCATGAATGAAGGCTGGGCTTCCTACTGGCACCAACGCATCTTACGTGAACTGGACTTAACATCCGATGAAACCGTCGAATTTGCTAAACTAAACTCTGCTGTCGTACAGCCGTCCAAACAACAAATCAACCCATACTATTTAGGGTTAAAAATATTTGAAGACATCGAAGAACGCTATAACAACCCGACAGAGGAGATGAAAGAAAGAGGAATAAAACCAGGATCAGGTCGGGAAAAGATTTTCGAAGTACGGGAAATTGAATCCGACATTTCCTTCATCCGTAACTATCTGACAAAGGAATTAGTAGAGCAAGAGGACCTGTACCTATTCGAAAAGCAAGGTGCCTACTACCGCATTTCGGATAAGGATTATGAAAATATCCGTGATCAACTAGTGTCTATGCGCGTGAATGGTGGATTTCCGTATATTCGTGTAGTAGATGGGGACTATTTACGTAATGGCGAGCTCTATTTGGTACATGGCTACGAAGGTACCGAGCTTGATCTACATTATTTAGAAAATGTCCTGCCTTATATATACCAGTTATGGGGAAGGAAGGTGTATATGGAGACATATGTGGATGATAAGCTTGTGGTTTATAGTTATGATGGGGATCGGGTGTTTAAGAGGTAGTGTTTCGTGATTAGGGAAATAATACTGTAATACTAGATTGGTTTATAAATTGTTTAAGGTTGAAATGTACCTATGAGATTTATTCATGGGTACATTTTATATTGGAAAAAAGCCTCCTCTTTTAGTATTGAAAACCTAGAAACAAGCGCATTCTATGAAAGAAACCCATAAAATTATTTACTTTACAAAACCAACTGAAAGGAGTATATTAAGTATAAAGTTTACCGAGGGAAACATTTTTACATGAAGGACATTTTTCGATGGGAGTGCAAAATAAGTTAGTTCTTTTCGAGAATTGACTTCTTTCGTAAATAGATGATGACACAAAGCAGGGGTGATACACATGTTAGCAGTAAAAGACCTTTCCATTAGCTATGATGGCAGAACCAATGTAGTGGAAAATGTTAGCTTCCAAATAGAGAAGCCGTCTATAGTTGGTATACTTGGTCCGAATGGAGCGGGTAAATCAACCCTTATAAAAGGAATTCTTCGATTAATACCAAGTAGTGGGGAAACCTATTATAACGGAACCATGTTAAAAAATGTGCAAAGAAAAGTTGCTTATGTAGAGCAGAAGAGCGCTATTGATTATACATTTCCGATTACGGTTAGAGAATGTGTATCATTAGGCTTATATCCTTCAGGGAAGTTATTTAAACGAATTACGGCACAAGATTGGAAGCGTGTAGAGGATGCTTTGAAGAAGGTGCACATGCACGAGTATCAAAATAAACAAATTGGGGCTTTGTCTGGTGGGCAATTCCAACGCGTTCTAATTGCTAGGACATTAGTACAAGAAGCAGATTTGATTTTCCTTGATGAGCCCTTTGTGGGAATTGATACGGTGAGTGAAAAGATTATCATGGATTTGCTAGTTGAATTTCGAAACCAAGGAAAGACGATTCTCATCGTTCACCATGATCTTGGGAAAGTAAAGGAATACTTTGACCAGCTCATTCTAATGAATAAGCAATTAATTGCCTATGGAGATACAAAAAAAGTATTTGTAGAGGATAATCTGATTAAAACATATGGAGATTCCATTGTAGTGAAAGGCGGTGAGGGATAATGCTAGGGAACTTTATCCATGACTTTTTTGACTATCATTTCTTACAGAATGCATTTGTTACAGCGACCGCAATCGGTATTGTTGCTGGTGCCGTTGGGTGTTTCATCATTCTTAGAGGGATGTCGCTAATGGGCGATGCTATCTCCCATGCCGTACTACCTGGGGTTGCGATTTCCTTCTTATTAGGTGTTAACTACCTAGTTGGAGCAATCGCGCTAGGATTATTAGCTTCCTTTATAATTACGTATATCTCCAATAACAGTAAAATAAAAAACGATGCCGCCATTGGAATAACGTTTAGCTCGTTCCTGGCATTAGGGGTTATATTAATTGGAATTGCTAATAGCTCAACCGACCTTTTCCATATTCTCTTTGGGAATGTATTAGCGGTACAGAATTTTGATAAATGGCTTACGGTTTCGATTTTATTTATCGTCCTTATTATTTTAGTTATTTTCTTTAAGCCGTTACTGATTACATCCTTTGATTCTAATATGGCAAAAGCATTTGGAATGAACGTCAACCGTTATCACTACTTATTAATGATTCTATTAACCGTGGTGTCCGTTACCGCGATGCAAAGTGTCGGTACTATTTTAATTGTGGCTATGCTGATAACACCAGCTTCCACAGCCTATTTGTTTACCAACCGATTAAGCTCAATGATGATTCTCTCCTCTATTCTTGGAGGTGCATCATCCATCATCGGTCTAGTAATTGGATATACGTTTAATATAGCTGTTGGTTCTTGTATTGTACTCACTTCCGCCATTCTATTTGCGGTTAGCTTCTTCTTATCACCAAAGCAAAACGTCTTTAGAAAGAAGGTAGTAAGAGCATGAATATAACGAAAAAAGCTACAATATTTCTAACCATTGTAGTAGGAAGCCTATTGTTATTAGCTGGATGTGGAACGGATAATAGCTCTTATGATAATGATAAATTGAATGTCGTGACTACCAACTCGATTATTTGGGATATAACGAAAAATATTGCAGGTGACAATGTCAACTTGCATAGTATCGTTCCGGTAGGGAAAGACCCACATGAATATGAACTACTACCAGATGACATTGTAAAAGCAACTGATGCGGATATCGTATTTTATAACGGTTTAAATCTGGAGACAGGTGGAAATGCTTGGTTTACGAAACTCATGCAAAATGCTAACAAAGAAGAAAATAAGGATTACTTTGCTGTTAGTGAAGGTGTAGCACCGTTGTATTTGGAAGGAAAAGAAGAAGCAGGAAAAGAAGATCCACATGCTTGGTTAAACCTCGAAAATGGCATTATCTATGCACAAAATATTGAAAAGCAATTATCAGAAAAGGATCCGGAGAATAAAGCATACTATCAGGAGAACTTAGCGAATTATGTGGATAAATTAAAGGAATTAGATGAGGAAGCAAAAGGTAAATTCGATTCTATTCCGGCAAATAAGAAATGGATTGTAACGAGTGAAGGGTGCTTTAAATATTTTTCAGAAGCCTATAACATTCCTTCCGCCTATATTTGGGAAATAAACACGGAAGAAGAAGGGACTCCAAATCAAATTAAAAATCTGGTAGATAAGCTCCGGGATACCGAAGTGCAATCCTTGTTTGTCGAATCAAGTGTAGATGATCGTCCTATGAAAACTATATCTCAAGAAACCGGAATTGAAATATTCTCCAAAGTCTTCACCGATTCTATAGCAGAAGAAGGCGAAGAGGGAGATAGTTACTACGCTATGATGAAATGGAATTTGGACCGAATTTATGATGGGTTAACGAATGAATCTTAATGGAAATAGGTCTATATAAAGATTGTGATTCAAAGAAGTATCATGTTGTATTGGTTTGGCTGGTTATCGTTCTGTATTTCAAAGAACGTAAACCAGCCAATTTTACTTATTTCACTTTTATTTTTAAATAATGAATGGCATGGCCGTTGGAGTAGACGCCATCAATTTCATACGTATAATACCCGGACTTTTCCGGTGCCTGAAAGCTGGGCAGTTCAAGCTCTTTTCCTTCTCCTCGCTCATGATGATCTAGTTGATAGATAGTGAGCTTTTCAGGATAGTGATGGATAAATTCTAATGTAATAGTACCATGAGGCTCTACTAGAAGGGTCTCCGTGTTTATATCACGCTCGAAGCTGTCTCCCATGATCATGCGACCTTCTTCATTACCCAATTGACTACTACCAATCGATACCTTGATAGCATTATCCTTTGTCCTAGCATTAACACATACGATAGCAGTATCTGCACATGCTTCTTCCGTGTATAAGTCATGAGGTTTTTCTTTATCATATAGATTAAGGGTGAGCTTCGTAATCAATTGCTTCTCAGGCTCAGCATCTTCCGTTTGAGCTTGTAAATCATCTAATACAACAAAGGAGCTTAGTATATACTCGCCTGTATCCGCTGGCACAATATCTTCTGCTTCCTGGTTAAATAATGCTTTATTCCACTGGAACTTCTGTTCAATCGTTTCATTTGCTCCTAATGTTACTTGGACATAATCATCGAATACGCGCCCATTAATATTTGGCAGGTCAAGATTAGTTTTTGGGTCTAAGAATTGGACTGCTGTTTCGTTTCGTTTTTCTATCATGACAGCCGCAATGCCCTCTTCTTCCTCAACTGAAGTAGGTACATAGATTACTCTTTGTTTATTCGTATGATTGGTTAGGGTGACATTAGCGATAAGGCCCTCATGTAAGGAATAGTGTTTTTTATCTATTGTGATTTCTAATTCAATCCCGTCCAGTTGATTGGAGTTGGATGCGCTTCGGAATGAATCGTGTTCTGGACTTATTCCACTGTATATAAACCATCCTATGATAGCAATTACGAATAAGGTAGAAGTGGTAACAAAAGCTCGGGTTACATATAGACGTCTATTTGCTTGCTTGTTCGTTTTACTAATTCTATTCATGATTATCTGAAATGCTTCTGTGGATTCCGCTTCTGTTAAGGAAACTTGGCTTAGACCTTTTAGCTCGTTCTCTAGGTTATGCTGTTTTTCATTATTTCGATTCATGGACAAAACCCTCCTTCTCCAATTCGCCTCGAAGTGCTTCAAGTCCACGGTGTAGCATTGTTTTGACCTTGCTTTCCTTCCAAGCTAGGATTGCAGCGGTTTCTTTAATGGAAAGCTCCTGGATTTTCCGCAAGATAATAACATCCCTATATCCTTTTCTTAACTGGGAAAGAGCCTGATAAAGCTGTTGTTTATTTTCATTTAGTTGCAGAATCTCCTCTGGAGTTGGTTGCTTGGAACGAATGGGTGAATAATAATCTAAGTAATAGGATACAGGCTTTTTTCTTCTAAGAAAGTCAATCGCTACATTTCGTGCAATACGATACAACCATGTCTTAGCACTAGCATCCCCTCTAAAGTCCTGCAAATGGATAAATGCCTTTACGAAAGTATCTTGCATTAGATCCTTCGCCTGCTGTCGTTCCCCAATCATGATAAAAATAAAGCTAAAAATTTCATGATGATAGCTTTCATATAGCTCCTTTATCTGTCTTTCTACTGGTGGATTCATGAAGCACACCCCCTTTGTATGTGATTTAGATTTAGACGCAAAAGCTGGCGAAAAGTTTCAGAGGAATGTCTATAAAACAGCGGATTAGAAAAGAGACCCCATGAAATCAATAGGACAATAAGAGATTTCATGGGGCCTTTACCATTTTTTAGGTCTTAAATCAACATCATATCTTTCTTACTCTAACCATCTGTACCTGATGATTTTGATTCTTTTCCATAATAATGTCAGCTCGGAACTTGGTTGGTAGGATATTTTCTTCTAAATTAACCTTGTTAATTCGATTCCAAATATCTGTTGCGAATTCCTCTGCTTCGGTGTCGGTTAAGGTTGCATAGCGGTGGAAATAAGATTCCGGTTTTGTAAAGGCCGTTTCCTTTAACAGCTTAAACCTTTCCAAATACCACTGACGTATATGATGTTCATTTGCGTCGACATAAATGGATATATCAAAGAAATCGGAAACAAACTTACTCGGAATACTATCCCCTACCGGTTTAGGTGTTTGCAAAACATTAATTCCTTCTATAATCACAATATCAGGCTGACAAATATCATAGTATTCGTCCGGCATGATGTCATAGTGTAAGTGAGAATAAACAGGAGCCTGAACACATGGATTTCCTGATTTAATTTCCGTTAGAAAATCAAGCAGCGCTTTTAAGTCATAGCTCTCTGGAAACCCTTTTCGATCGGATAGTCCTTTTTCCTTTAGAACAGCATTAGAGTATAAAAATCCATCAGTCGTCACAAGATCTACTTTTGGCCGATCAGGTAAGTTGGAAAGTAAGGATTGAATGATCCGTGATGTCGTACTTTTCCCAACTGCGACACTACCAGCAACTCCAATTATAAAGGGTAGCTTCTTTGTATCCATCTTAAAAAAATCATTTCTCGCCTTATGCAAGCGATTAGTAGCCTGAATATGAACAGACAAATATTGTATAAGTGGAAGATACGCACTATAAATTTCATCTTTGGTTAAGGTTCCTACTATCCCTTGCAAGTTCTTGATTTCAATTTGGGATAGGTCAATAGGAGGGCTAGTATATAGACTAGACCATTCTTCTCTAGATAATGAAATGTAGGTGGAATGTGGATTGGCTTTCTTGAAATTCCTACTATCCTCAGTTATTATGCTCATTGGTATATTTCCTTCCCCGTATAGTCCATAAATGTTGTGTTACATCTATTCCTGTTATTAGGATTACCTATTTTAATTTTCGAATGAGATAAAGATAAAGTGAAACGATTTCATTCTTACTTTCGTTAGTTTAACATTGTTACTCGAAGTTGAACATATAAAAGAGGATAGAATTTGGGTAACTTATAAGAAAAGGACTTAGAGGAATACCCTAAAAGTCCTTAATAACAATCTTTTCGATTAGGATGCCAGTTGTTTTCGGGTCTCTACTAATTATCAAATACTTCCGTTTTCTCACCATCAATAACGAGTACCCACGTTCCTTTCTCTGGAAACGATAGACTGCCACTATAGAGGTAAATGGGATTATTAGTTGCGGAATCAATATTTGTTGCATTCTGCAAGAAATTATCTGAGTCAACTTCTATGCCGTTTTCATCTAATAAGGTCACCTCAATTTCTTCTTTGTCTTTCCAGGAACTTTCAATGGATATTTCCGTTTTTTGACCAATTTCTATTTCTAGTGGTGAATCTATTAATGTATAATGTTCTGTCTTTGGAAATGCCGGCAATACCTCTAGTGTAAAAGCTCCGTGTATTTCATCTTCTACTAAAAAGGAAAGCTGCCACGTTCCTTCAGTCGGAAAAGGCGAAAAGCTAGTTAATGTATGAGCATCCTCTTGATAAAGTGGGGAATTTAGGCTGCCTTCTGATAGGGTAAGTTGTTGTCCATAGGAATTGATTGCCTCCACTCGATAATTCTTTTCAATTAATTCAGATGGATTGCCCCAATAAAAGATCATTAATTTAGCAACTCTTCTTGTGTCTTCGGCAACAAAGTGATCAAACACATTTAATAGTGCTACATTATCTTCAATCCCGATCAGTTCTTGCCCAGAACCAGGCATTATAAAGGTTTTTCCTTCCATGGCATGAAGTTCTAATGGGGAATGTGCTGTTTGAGGAAGGGAGTTATTATCATTAAATTCGTAAATAACAAGAATCATAAAGAAGGCGATGGAAATTATCATAGCTAAAATTGGTAATCGTATTACTTTTCTCGTTACGGGTCTTACCCCGGCTTTTAAATGTAATAAAATTCGTTGTTTTTGTTCCTTGTTTAAGGAATGTGTTGGAAGGTTATGTAGGTCTTCCTGAATAGATTGGTTATCCTTCATAACTAAAGCCCTCCTTTTCCAATATCATTTTTAATTTCTTTAACGAGCGATGGAACATTACATTTACTTTGTTTGGACTACATTGTAAGATAAAACTCGCTTCTTTTGAGGAGAGTTCCATAATGCCCCTGAGGATGACTACTTCTCGATAAGCAGGGGATAATTGCTGAATTGCCCTGTTCAACTCATTATGTTCTAGTTTTTGCATGAAATGGATCTCAGTAACGTTCTGGCTTGTATATTCATTTGATAGAACAAGTTTTAATCTTTCCCATACCATTTTTCTTCGATAACGATCTATTACTTGATTTCTAGCTATAGAAATTAGCCATGTTTTTGGGTGTGAACTGGCATTAAAGCTTGAAAATTGCCTTAAAGCAATTAGAAAAGTATCTTGTACATAATCTTCAACATCCAAGGATCCTGTAAAATAGACTAAAAAACTAGTTACATCTTTCTCATAGCTATGAAACCATTCTTCTATGGTGTGCTCCTTCATACTATTCCCCCTCCCTATTTATTTGACGAATAACCACGTCAACTATTACAGAAATTTTATAAGAAATCTCTACAATAAAAAGCCTGTATACCAAAATTCTACAGGAGATAGGCATACAGGCTAATAGTTATTCATCCATTACGGCTAACGGTTGTTGCTATAATCTCTTTTCTCCGATAAACACTAAGGGCTAGTCCTAGAATCGCCGCATTAAACAATAACATATTTCCTCCATAACTGATAAACGGTAAGGAAAATTCGATTATTGGTACAATGCCAAGCATCATCAGGAGATTCCAAAGCGTTGGGACCGTTAGTAAGGTTGCTCCACCGGTAATGAGTATTCTGCCAAAGCTTTCTTTCGTTTTTATGCCATTTTTCCATACTCGAGCGATAAGCATCAGTAGCAATACACATAGGATAACCCCGAATAGCCATCCAAATGAATAAACTAAATAGGGGAAGGCCATGTCTGTGTGGTTTCCAGGTAATGATACGATGAGAGAATCATGATCCAATCCGTTACCGAACCACCCAGCATGGGAGAAAATGTTTCCTAGGATCTGATAAATATGTCCCTCTCTAGTAGAATCCAGATCTGGATGTAAAAAAGGGAATGCTCCTGTACTATTCTGAAATGTTAATAAGGTTGTCGTAATGAGCACAACGCTGCTAAGAAATAGGAGTGAACCTACTCTGACGACAATTCTCTTTAGTCCTTGAGAAAAAGCGACCATCACACATATGGACAAAGCATACAAGATACTTAACGTATAGTTTGGTAGTGTTAAATAGAGCAAAATTGGGATCCAGAAAAGAACCAGCAGGAGTGCCTGCTTGAACAATGTATTAAATCGATTAATCTGATTGGTAATACTGGCCCATGCTAAGAAGAATAGAAATAAAGTTAGTGGCCTTGGGTCGATGCTAAAGGTAAAGAAACGTATCCAGGTTATGGAATCATTTTGTACATAACCTGTGAAATAGGTATATATAAGGATAGCCACGCCGACTAGGTAAAAATAGACCCAATAATGCTGTAGCCTACGATAATCAAATACAATCAAAGCGATTATGACAAGTAGAGCAAGGCTTAACCAAAAGCTTTGTCGTTTAACAAAATAAGAAACAGGTTCCCTTAAAATGTCATATAATCCACCGATTAATGGAAGGAAACTAAGTGCGGCTACAATACACAATATCCCGACTAATAACCAGTCCATTTTTGGTTTATGGAGGCGATTTAGATTTTCACCAAGTGCAGAGGGGTCTCCCATTTCTTGAATAGCCTTATCGTTCGCTTCTACTTCAGGGAAGCCTCTCTTTTGGAAGGATTGACTAAGTTCATTTAGATGATAATGAAGCTCCTTCGTTATCATTTCACGAGCCTCTTTCGATTTCACCTTCGAGGTTACCTTTGTTAAATATTCCTCAAAATGGGAGTGGCTCACTGTGATACCTCCTCAACTAATGAATGAAGAGCTAGACGGTGTTTCACACTTCCTTGACTGAATCTAGATAACCACTTTTTCCCCTTAAGCGATAAGGAATAGTATTTTTGATCCTCTTCCCAATGGGATTCGAGGAGCTCCTTATTCTCAAGTAAGTGTAACAATGTATATAATTGACCTTCATTCTGTTGAAAGCTAAGCTCATTATGTTGTAGCAATTGATTAGAAATATCAAAGCCCTTCTTTGGTTCATGTTGAAGTAACTGTAATATGGAATGAACCGTTTCTTCCTTCCATGATGAAAGCTCTGTTTGATGATGCTGAGCGCGAATCGCCTCTTTTACCGCTTCTTTTCGTTCATTAGAAAACGTAACATCCTTAAATACCGTGTTCTTCATTGCTCTGTTTAAATTCTGAAAAGGATTGTTCATCATGACAACTCCTCCATTTTTTTCTTTATTAGTTCTTTAGCTCGCTTCAATCTTGTTTTTAACGTATTGATATTAACACCAGTAATAGTACTAATCTCCGCTAAGGATAACTCTTTGTAGTAATGAAGAAAAACAACCTCTCTGTATTTAACCGGTATACTCATCACAGCATTTGCTAAACGATTATCCTCACTTTTCGTAATGACGACATCTTCAACTTGCTTTGATTTAGAGGGGATGTAGTCTAACACCTTCTCATTGAGAATCACTTTCCTATAATGCCAGCTTCTTAGGTAATCCTTGCAATGGTTACTGGCAACTCGAAAGGCCCATGTTTTGATAGAAGATTGTTGCTTGAATTGATCCAGCTTCTCATAGCATTTAATAAAAATTTCTTGTGTTAAATCCTCGGCTATTGTCCGGTTTTTAACATATGTATAGACAAGGTGGAGGATGTCGTCACCATGTTGATGCATTAGGTCATCAATTATTTGTTCGCGATCTTCGACAGTATCTTCTATAGAAAAAGCACGCTCGAGCTCACTCATGTATTTTCACCTCACTTACTATTATAGACGACACAGCATTCTGTTAGGTTTGGGGAAATATAAAAATAATAGATGTGATTTCACTTCATACAGTAAAAAAATAAAGTTGTACCAAGTGGCACAACTTTATTTATAATTTCAAGAGATCCATGAATTAGAGCCTAATTCTAGCTAACAGGAAATCTCTCCATTGTTCACGGAATCATTTATTTCCCTCTCTGTAACACAAAATCTACTATGTAAGCTTCTTATATCCTTTGTAAAGACCCCGACCAATCCAAATTAAGAAAATAACTAGCATGAGTGAGTTTATTCAATTTCTTCCACTACTTTCATCTTAAACAATATTACAGTGTCATAGGTTTCGATCATCTGCTTAATGTCATGTTCGTCTTGTAAGTTGTACCCTGATCGTAACGTATTATTTGAGGTATCACGATAAGCACCGATGATTTTCGTTTCGCCTAGTTCCATCGTTAACTCTTTTTGAAAAGCTTCATCCCATGCACTGGCCGTAACATTTTTGAAGTCTTCTAACGTAATTTTCTTAGGGCCTTGTTTAATACTCCCAGTATATAGCATGATAAAGTCTTCATCGTCCGTTTCGATGATGCCAAATCCAAGCGGTTCCGTAACAACATCTTCATTTGGTTCTCGTCCGTAATTCAATTCTGCCAAATTAGGCTCTACCTTTACACCGTCCTGATAAGCCTCAGCCCATATTTTAATCCAAGTTTCTTTTGCTTGTTTCCATTCATACTCATATTCATATAAAGTCCCTAAATGTAGTTCTTTAATGGCTTCCATATTGTTAGCGTTTGAACTTTTTTTAATTGTAACCATTGCTTCAATAGAATTCTCAGTACAAGCGGTTAAAAGTACCATGAAGAAGGTAATAATAATCATTCTTACTATGTATTTCATGCCTTTCCTCCTACTGTTCTATTTCGATAAACTCTCGCAGTAATTTCCATTCCTTATTCTCTCGCTCCCAGATATACATACAGTGTGCTCGATGGGGAGTCCCGTCTATGTAGCTCGTTTCTAGACCAACTATCACATAGTTCTCTCCGTTTCTTCTTTCCATAGTGGATATGATCTCAAATTCTTTTCTAGTTTGGTCATTGTATTGGTTTAGCACAGCTTTAATATCGTAGTTGTAATGATATTCTTCAGGCTTTTCTATCGATGAATAGCCGAAAATACCAACAAATCGTTCTGACATATAGCTTCTTATTTTGGCATCATCCTTTGATGAGAAGCCTTCGTTCCAGCTATTGTAGTAGTTGGTTAATGTATTTTCTAATGACATCATATTTGTTCTCCTATTCGTATTTTAATTTAGCTTATCATAAATATTCTGATAAATGAATATAGGGAGAATAAATGTTTTATGAAATGATGGGGGGATATAGTTGGTGAGGGGCTGTAGACAGATAAAGAGGTAAGATGTATAATAATAGCCAAATTAGCATAATATGAACCGAGGATGTTACCGATCATCCCCGGCCCGCACATGGTTAAGAAGTTTCGGGGGGAGTTCCCTCTGAACATCTAACAATTGAAAAATGAACAAAAGAACCCTCACCCTAAAGTGATTTAGCCGTCACGGGTGGGGGTTCACTTATTGTTAATCTTGTCGTCAATCAACCGCCTTATAAACTCCAGCAACGATATCAAAAAAGACCCCGCTGCGATGAGTAACATCAATATAGATATTACGATATCCAAAGGCATCCCCCCTTTCACCAATAAAATGGATCCAGAGGGAAGTGAAGGTCCCACCCTAACGACTCACCATGCTTATATTTATTGTAGCCTTAACAAAGCAATTGGTAATCATCCGATAGTCATAAGGATAGGAATAGTTATAATGACCTATTTGTCTAATTTGGATTGAAGTGCGTCTATTTTTTCTGCAAGTTCATCTAGCTGCTTCTTACGCTTTCTGGAAGAACGAATTAAATTAATAAGTACGATTGCGATAAGTATAATGAAAGCAATAAAGGCTAATTGAAAAATCATATCCCCAATTTGGAAGTCAACCATGAATATCCCTCCTTACATTGATTATTCCTATCTTTATTGTATCATTTTTCCAAAGATTGTATCAGGCATTGATAATGTTCTTACGAAGGAAAGTGGATTTAGTTTCGGAAATATTTTTATTTTCTTAATCATTGTGGTTTGGTATGCTTTTATCTACAAGTATTAATAAGTAGGGGATGAGGGGTATGAAAACGGAAGAAATATTACAGTTAAATAAAGCAGGTTGGGAGCAATCGGCTGAGCGTTTTTTTGGCAGAACTGCACTACCGGAATTAGGCCCATTTGCACCAACCGAGAATGATTTACATCTGTTTGGGGAGGTTGCTAATAAGAAAGTGCTTGATATTGGCTGTGGAAGCGGACATTCTTTGCAATATATGGGGAATAATGGGGCGAAGGAGTTATGGGGATTAGATCTGACGAAGAAGCAAATTGAAACTGCTCAAGAACTACTCCAAGAGCAGCAAGGATTTGTAAAGCTATATGAATCCCCTATGGAAGAAAATCCCGGACTACCTCAGGATTATTTTGATATAGTGTATTCTATCTATGCTTTAGGGTGGACAGTTGAATTAGAGAGAACACTGACACATATCCATCGATATTTAAAGCCTGGTGGAATGTTCGTTTTCAGCTGGGAGCATCCGATGCATGACCGAATAAAGCGAGTAGACGATTCATATATACTAGATAAGTCTTACCTACAAGAGGGTCCCGAGTATAATGAAGCATGGAATAATACGGTCATCATACCACATCGAAAGTTAAGTACTTACATAAATACACTTGTTACGGTTGGGTTTGAAATAGAGAAAGTAATCGATGACGTTGTATTGCCCAATGTAGCAACGGAAGGTAATAATCACCGGTGGTATTCGGTCAACAAGGCGAAGCTAATTCCGGCGACGTTTATACTCAAGGCTAGGAAGAAATAGTTAGGGATAAATCAAAATAAGTCAGTTGAAAAAAGGTGCCACGATACGTTCGTGACACCTATTAACTATTTTGTTATAAACATCTGTGTCCAGTGGTTTCCATTCTGTTCGTAGCCAACACCGATGTGGGTAAAGTTAGCGTTTAAAATGTTCTCGCGATGGCCTTGGCTGTTCATCCATGCTTGTACTACTTCTTCTGGTGACGTTTGTCCTTTGGCTATATTTTCACCTGCGGAACGATACGTAATACCGAAGTCACGCATCATATCAAATGGGGAGCCATAAGTAGGACTAGTATGCGAGAAATAATTTTGTTGCTGCATGTCAGTCGATTTCTGACGAGCAACTTGACTTAGACTTGTATCAACCTCTAAGGCATTTAACCCAGCTTGTCTTCTTTCTCTATTCGTTAAAGCGACAACATCACTTTCAAATTTACTTAAACCATGATTCTCCGTTGTTTGCTGCTGTGGTGCTTGTTGCCCTTGTTGACGTTGCTCTTGACCACGCTCAGGCTGTTGGTTTTGTTGTGGTGCTTCGCGAGCCTCATACTTTGCATCTTGTGTTTTGATTGGTTGTGTATGTGGGTACTCACTACTAGATTGATCGGTGCTTATACTAGAGATATTAGGATTTTCATGGTTTTCATTATTGGCATTATCGGTATTACATGCAGCGAGCACGAACATCATTAGGATTCCAATCGATAGTTTAACTAAGCTTCCCTTCATATATATCACTCCTTTTTTATGTTTCTCATAGTATTAGTCAGCTATGGAAAAATATTGATGCGAATTTGGCTTTTTTTGAACGTGTTGGAGATTTACGGTACCCATTACTGGTGCTAAACTAAAAATAGTAAATCCTATAGGAAGTGAATACTAGATGAATACGATTCTTGTTGTGGATGACGATGCACATATTCGGAAATTAATTCGATTATATTTGGAAAATAGTCGTTATGGTGTAGTGGAAGCAGAGGATGGAGAGGAAGCTATTAACTTGTTAGGGAAGCATAAAATTGACTTAGCTATTGTTGATGTTATGATGCCTAAGGTGGATGGGTACGAACTGACAGAAGACATTCGATCTTATTTAGACATTCCGATCCTAATGGTAACAGCAAAAGGAGAATCCCAGGATAAAGTAAAAGGCTTTCGAGCAGGAACAGATGATTACTTAGTGAAGCCATTTGATCCAGTTGAACTAATCCTGCGCGTAGAAGCCTTATTAAAGCGGTATAATCTAACCAATGAAAATATCGTCAAAGTAGGGAACACCCTTATTGATAAAGAGAAATTAGTCGTTCAAACAGAAGAAGAGACGGTTACTTTAAAAAGAAAAGAATGTGAATTATTAGCGGTCTTAGCTAGTTCTCCAGGAAAGATTTTCACTAGAAATCAATTAATTGAGAAAATCTGGGGATTTGATTATGAGGGGGATGAAAGAACCGTCGATGTTCATATTAAACGGCTAAGAGAGCAACTAGAACACTTTCACGATATCACGATAACCACCGTAAGGGGTCTCGGCTATCGGTTGGAGGCAATTCATGGTTAGGAGCTTGTATCTAAAGATCGTTGGTACATTTATATCGGTTGTGATTGTTAGTATTTGTATGTCCTATGTGCTAACACCGTATTCCTTAAATCAGGAAGTCATCTTTAAAGAAGAATTGTCCAAAATATCTATCGGTCTAGCTGAAGTCATTCAAATGACTGGGCCAGAGAGTATCCCAGAATTAATGGATAAATTTGATGACATCGAATTTGAATTGTTGATTACCAATGGGGAGGATATCTTTTTTAAGAAGGAAGATAAATTCTCTATTCCAGTTCGTATGGAGGACGTTGAGGAAATTTTAAGGCATTCCTTTGATGATCCGGTAGTGTTACTGGATAAGAACAATAAGTCTGCGAGGATTGTCGGTGTTCCGATATATGTTTCGGGAGAACCCTACGCACTTATTACTAGAATTGATTATGAAGATGAATTTGAGGATATGAAGCAGGGGATTTTTATATCGCTATTATTAGTGTTATTGGTCGGAAGTTTATTAATATTCCTTGCTTCGAGATATTTAGTTAATCCAATTCGTAAATTAACCATTGCTGCTCGACAAATTGCTAAGGGTGACTTTTCTGTACGAGTAGATAAAAAGCGGAGTAAGCATCAAGATGAGGTTGGCGAGTTAATTGATAGCTTTAATCACATGACTGGAGAGCTAGAAAAAATCGATACGATGCGAGCTGATTTTGTAAGCAATGTATCACATGAAATTCAATCTCCATTAACATCTATTAAAGGGTTCACCAAAGCAATAATGGATGATGTCGTACCTCAGGAAAATCAAAAAGAATATTTAACGATTATTTACCAAGAAATCGAAAGGATGTCTCGCTTAAGTGATAATCTCTTACGAATTGCGTCTTTAGATTCCGAGCACCATCCTTATAACCCTGTTTCCTATCGCTTAGATGAGCAAATACGAAACTCGGTACTAACGACAGAACCGCAATGGACGAAGAAACATATTGATATCCAATTAGACTTAGAGCCGGTGGAAATTTTTGCTGATAAAGACTTAATGGAACAAGTGTGGCTTAATTTGATTACCAATGCGATTAAATATACGGATGAAAACGGCGTAATCCAAATTGCTATACAGATTATTGGTGGCAAAATAACGGTTAGGGTAAGAGATTATGGTATTGGAATACCAAAAGAAGCCATCCCGAATCTGTTTGCTCGCTTTTACAAGGTGGACCGTTCTAGAAATCGGTCAGTAGAGGGGAATGGATTAGGCTTATCCATCGTAAAGAAAATTTTATCCATCCATAAGTTCAATATCAGTGTGGAGAGTGAAGAAGGAAAAGGATCTACTTTTACCGTGCACATCCCAATAAGTCATTAGAATAAATGGTTCCATTCCAAACATCCGTTTAGAATGGAACCATTTTTTACAGCAATACTATTTTATAGTTTCTCTACGCTAGCCTGAATGTTAGCAGCTTGGGTAATGGCTGAAATAACGGCTACTCCATCAGCACCAGCCTCCATAACATAGGCAGCAGTGTCTGGCTGGATTCCGCCAATCCCAACTATAGGAAGGTCAGGATATTGCTGACGTATTGCTTTAATCCATGCAACACCAACTGCAGCTTTGGCATCTGTTTTGGTTGAAGTAGGATATATTGGCCCAGCCCCAATATAATCTACTAAATGAATAGGGCTATTATTTAGTTCATTCCAATTAGACACTGAAAGGCCAATAAGTAAATGTGGATATTCTTCTCGAACCTTCTCTATAGGCTGATCATCTTGACCAACATGTATTCCATCGACATCTAGAGCATTTGCTAATTCTACATCGTCATTGATAAAGAATGGGATATGATATCTTCTGCAAACTGCTCTTAATTTTTTTCCAAGCTCCAATTTTTCCTTTCCCTTTAACGAACCGTACCCCTTTTCCCGATATTGAAAAGCGGTAATACCACTTTTTGCTGCTATTTCTAGGATTTCTACAGGGTCTCTAGTGCAATCTTGACTACCCATTATAAAATATTTTCGCAAGAGCTGTTTATTCATAGTAGGCATTACAGTGATTCTCCTTTAAGTGTTGTGACATCCATCGATAGTGCATCAATAAAATGGGGTATGAAGGTTCCAGATGCTTTCACCTGTTCTTGTGATGCAGTGTATTCCGCTGCTAATCCATAAAAGGCTACTGCAGTTTGAGCTTGCTCGTAAGGAGAGTCATCTGTTGTTAAACAGGCAGCTATAATGGAACCTAATAAGCAGCCTGCTCCGGTTACTTTCGCTAGTAATGGGTGTCCGGTTCCATTTATGGTAGTCGATTCTGTTGTACTAATGACATCGCGTTTCCCAGTTAGTACAGCCGTTGTCTGATATGTTTTGGCAACCTTTCTGGCTATTTCCTCTATGTTTCCGTCACCAAAAGAATCGACACCTTTTGTCTGCCAAGGGACATTAACTAGATGAGCAAGCTCCCCAGCGTTTCCTTTAATAACAGTTGGCTGCACCTCTTCCAATAGTTGTTTTACTGCATTAGAACGATAAGGAGTTGCAGCTACTCCAACTGGATCAAGTACGACGGGAATTCCTTTTTGATTAGCTGCTTTTCCAGCAGCAATCATGGCCTGTAAATCATTTGCAGATAGTGTCCCGATATTCAATAACAAACCATCAGCAATCGTAGCCATTGCAGCGGCTTCTTCTTCAGCCTTTGCCATGATTGGTGCCCCACCAAATGACAATAGACCATTGGCAGTGAAATTCATTACGACTTGATTTGTTAGATGGTGAATTAAAGGCTTATTTTTTCGTACAGTATCAATTATTTGCGTGTTCATAGCGGTTTTTCTCCTCTCGTATGCCCCAGTGATTAGTAGGGCCATTACCAGCTCCTAGATTAGATGCGTGCTTGATAGCTAGCGTGATAAAATGTTTTGCTTTTTCAACCGCAGCAACTAAGGAATCCCCTTTGCTTAAATAGGCAGTAATGGCTGCCGAATACGTACATCCTGTGCCGTGGGTGTTTTTACTAGGTATTCGCTCTGCAGCAAAGGAATAGAAACGCTCTCCATCGTACAGAAAATCAATTGCTTCCTCTTGTAAATGCCCACCTTTTATTAATGCGGCTTTAGCACCTAACTCATGAACAATAATTGTAGCGGCTTTTTTCATGTCTTCTAGAGAAGTAATTTTCTCCCCAGTTAAATATTCTGCCTCTGGTATATTTGGTGTGACGACTGATGTTAATGGTAGTAGTTGTTCTCTTAAAAAATCACGTGCAGTGCTTTCAATTAGAGTATCTCCACTTGTTGCAACCATAACAGGATCCATAACATAAGGAGCATCGAGGTTGCTAAGTTGATTGGCAATGATTCTCATCATATCGACAGTAGCAAGCATACCAGTCTTAAAGGCGTGAATAGGCATATCAGATATCACAGATTCCAGCTGTTGTTCAATCATATCCAATGGAATGTGGTGAATCGCTTGCACGCCAGTTGTGTTTTGGGCAACAACCGAGGTAATGACGGACATTCCATAGCTCTGTAACTCTTGAAATGTTTTCAAATCAGCATGGATACCTGCACCCCCACTTGGATCGGTTCCTGCGATCGTTAGTGCACATGGGACTTGTGTCATATCCGCTTCACTACCTTTCCTGAAGGCCACTCTTCGCACGTATAAGCCATTTCCCAAAATGCTAATTCAAGCTCACAGCTTTTACGAAAGGCATCACGTATGCGGTTCTTTTCAGAAGGAGACGCCTCTATGGCAAGGTTATCTAATCGTTCACGCATTTCTGTTGTGGTACTCCTCGTACGAGCATCACTATAAAAGGTAATCCATTGATAAAAAGGATGATCTGGTGTTGGCTGATACGTCTTCATTAATTCGTCGCCAATTTCTAAATAGGTCCATGGGCAAGGTAGTAAGGCCCCTAATATTTCGCCCATAGAACCGGTATGTGCATGGTACAGCATATGTTTTATATAATGGTCGGCAGTCGGTGGTAGTGGGTGTCCTTGGAGGGACTCATAAGGAACACCAATGTACTCACAAAAATTATGATGCGGATGAATCTCATCTTTTAATATAAACTCCATTTTATTGAAGAAATATCGTATATCATCCCGGCTTGAGGATTTAGACGCAGCTAGCCCATAAATTTTCATGAATGCATTAAGGTACTCGAAGTCTGCCTTAATATAATGAGCGATTGCTTCCTTTGGGATATCGCCCTCTCCAATTCCTTTAACAAAGGGATGGTCAAAAATAAGTTGAAATATATCATTGTTTTCTTCTCGTAATGATTCTGTGAATAACATGGATAAACTCCTCCTTAGAATGCGAAAGCTACTAGGAGAGTACCGTAGATATGTGAGGAATATATGCGGCCTCAACTACTTCCCTTCGCTAGCATTACCTAGATCAGGTTAATAAGGGACAAAGGATATACCTTATCTCAGCAAAAGCGCCCCTAGTAGTTTTCAGTGTTTAGTTAATTTACCTTTTCAAATGAATCGAGCGTACATTTTCTAGCTTAGTAATGTGAGATACAACGAACCAACCGAGTATAGCCCCTGGTAAACTACTTACAAGAAACGCTGGCATAAAGGCAAAAGCGCCAGTAGCATTTCCCATAAATAGGTAAGCGAAAGGGACGGAAGCTAATGCTCCGATTACCCCACTTCCGACTCCTTCCCCGATAACTGCCAAACCTATTCTTCCTGACTTTTTATATAAGTAACCAGCTAAAAAGGCACCAATCATACCACCTGGAAAGGCGAGTATGGTTCCGAGTCCGAGTACATTACGAAGCAGGCCAATCATAAAAGCTACAATTACTGCTGGACCTGGTCCAAGAAGAACACCTGTAAGAACATTTATTGCATGCTGCATAGGGTAGGCTCGTGCTACCCCTGCTGGAAACCAAATAAGCTGAGCAGTAACGGTTCCAATAGCTATCAAGACAGCCATCGTTGTAATGAGACGAGTTTTATTCATCGTTCCTCCTTTCTGTAAGGGACACAAAAAAAGCCAGACCCATAGAAGGACCTAGCTTAATTGATTGAGATTAATAGATTGACTAGTCGTCATACTACTTCCCTCCGCTGGTACTAACCAGATCAGGTCCATAAGGGTCGGAAAAATCTATTCCTCTCAGCCCACATTAGGGCGCCCCTAGTAGTTTTACTATTCATTTGTCATGAATCACTTTAATCATATCAAATGAAAAAGCATTTGTCACTGTAGTACTTGTTTTTAGGTGTAGAGAAGATGGGGTTCATAGTGCATGCAAGGTATATTTGGGGGCGTTTTGGTGAAAGAGAGTAAAAGTTAACAGGTGGAGAGTGTCGGTGCCCATTTTTGGCAGGAGGAGAAGGGAAAGGTAACAGAGTTGTAATGTCAGTGCCCATTTTTGGCAGGAGGAGCCGGAAAAGGTAACAGAGAGAGTGTGTCAGTGCCCTTTTATGGTAGAGGAAGCTGGAAAAGGTAACAGAGGGAGAGTATCAATGCCCTTTTTTGGCAGAAGGTTCAGGAAAAGGTAACAGAGGAGGAATGTCAGTGCCCTTTTATGGTAGAAGGAGCCGGAAAAGGTAACAGAGGGGGATAATCAGTACCCTTTTCCAGCTGAACGAGAATAAAAAGATAACAGAGAGAGGCTATCATTACCCTTATCCCATCCGAAAAAGGTAACGGAAAAAGTGTATCAAATTTATAGATTAAATAATTTTTTTTAGTTCATATTCAGTTCATATTTGTTTTTTATACTAATGATATACCCAGAAGATATAATTTTTTTCGTGTTTGTGCAACAAAACACAAACTTATTTCGTATATATATATTGAAAAACAATTCTAATAAGTATAAATCTGGGATGATATTGGCAAGTCTTATAGAAAATGAGACACATCTAGGGGGAATTGTCGTGTTTTTATTTCATCCAATGGATTTTTTAATACTCATTGCTTTTGGACTTGCGCTATGGGCGCAATCTAGTGTACAAGGAAATTTTAAAAAGGGTTCCAAAATAAAGGCCTCCTCTAACATGACAGGTGTAGAGGTTGCGAGAAGAATATTAGACAGTGAGGGGCTTTCTGATGTAAGAATCGAACTCTCTAGACGAGGAACACTTTCCGATCACTATGATCCAACTGCTAAAGTAATTCGATTATCGGAACCGGTTTATCGAGGGAATTCAATTGCATCCCTTTCTGTTGCCGCACATGAAGTTGGTCATGCCATTCAGCATGCGAATCATTATTCGATGTTAGTACTGCGACATAAGCTTGTTCCGTTTGCAAATATTGGGTCACAGCTTGCACCATTTCTTTTAATAGCTGGGTTTATATTTACCCAGGGTAGTATGTTGATAGGAATGGGAATCATCTTATTCTCAGCAGCCGTACTATTTCAGGTTGTTACATTACCAGTAGAATTTGATGCCTCAAGGCGTGCTAAGAATAAACTAATAGAATTAGGTATGATTGCGAATCAAGAGGAACGAGGCGTTAGTAAAGTGCTGAACGCTGCTGCATTAACGTATGTAGCAAGTACCTTGATTGCTGTCTTAGAGCTTATAAAATACATCATGATTTTCAGAGGAAGACAAAATTAATGAAAAGGTGGGATTTTTAATGAACTTACCTGTATCAGATATGCCGAGCTTTATAAAAAAAGAAGTGGATAAATTAAACGAAACGATTTCTCCTTTCATCAAGAAAGTATCGAAATATTCATTTTGGGCGTTTCCGCTCATTGTATTTTCGCTGATTAATTTATTCTTTTTGCTAGTGGTCATGCCGGAAACGAGAACAACCGTATCACTTATTTTATATGCGGTAATGGGAGCATTCGGTTTTGCCCTATCAAAAGAAGCAAAGCATCAGAGGAAAGAAATTTTAAAAGTGAGTGAGGGTTATATCATTAAGCGAATCAATAAAAGTGATGTAATCGCAAGTGCTGTTAAGGATCGCTATATTCGCAGAGTTAAGGAGCAGCCGGCCTTTGCGATGAATCATTTTATAAAATTTTTAGAAGAAGAAAATCGTTTAATGGAGTAGTAAGTATGATATACCCTGGAGGGATTTCGTGACATTATTAGCGGAACAAGAGTATTTTAAGATTGAACGAAAAGTAGACCGTATAACACAAGTTGATGTGGAGGATAAGCGCTATCTGAAGCTATATACGGACAAAATCCAGAGTAAACATCGTGAGTTTCCAATTAAGGATGTATTAGATATTTCTTACCGAGAGATAGGTAGTGAAGGAGCTGGCCTTCTTTACTTACATACAACTTGTGGTGTTTTTTCATATACATTGAAATCATCTCCAAGGCATTTTATTGAAATCTTTAAACAACACATTAAAAAGTAAGACAAAGTTTTCAAAAATAGTAGAAATGGGGAATGGTAAATGACTGTCATGATTTATGGTGCAGCATGTTCATCAACCAGAAAAGCAAAAGAATGGTTTAGGAAAAATAATATTAATTATGTTGAACGAAATATATTAAAGGATCCATTAACGGTTCCAGAATTACAGCAAATTTTAAGCAGAACGGTAGAAGGAACGGAAGAAATTATCTCAACACGATCTAAAGTCTATAAAGAACTCGATGTGGATATTGATTCCCTTCCACTTCAAGAATTACTAACTTTGATTCATCAACATCCAAGACTGCTTAGAAGTCCTATCATGTTAGATGAAAAGAGACTTCAAGTAGGATTCCATATCGATGATATTAGACAATTCTTACCAAGAAAAACTAGAGAACGTCAATGGCTTCAATGGAGAATGAATTACCTTCCAATGACAGAGATTGTGAAATAAAAAATAGAAATGGAACGAAGAGGTTGAGACTTTACGATATGTTTTAGTAAAAATTCGAAAGAGTCACGATATCATTTCCAGGAATATACGTAGAAGTTAGTGGGTGACAGACCGATCTTCTTGAATAGATGACTGTCATCCAGGTGCTGCAAGTAAAGACAACGTATATTTCTGGAGCTGGTAAGTGGTTCGAACGATAGGATGCGGATTATTTTTTGCTTGAAACGGTTGTCACAACCTCTTTTTTCTCGTTCACAATAAATTTATTTCAAATTTTTAGCAAACTAGTTTATTATTAATTTTATATAGATATATAAAGGAAGGTACTTTATGTCAGAAGATAATATATCGCGTTTAGAAATAAATGGTAAAGAGATTATTCTGATTGGTACAGCACATGTATCCAAAACTAGCGCAGAACAAGTTAAACAAGTTATCGAACTAGAACAACCAGATTCCGTCTGTGTGGAACTTGACGAACAACGCTATAAGTCCATTACAGAAGGGAATAAATGGAAAGAAACAGATATTTTTCAAATTATTAAAGATAGAAAAACAACACTATTATTGATGAACCTTGCTATTTCCTCTTTTCAAAAACGGATGGCTAGCCAATTTGGTATAAATCCTGGACAAGAAATGATTCAAGGTATTGAATCGGCAAAAGAGATAAATGCTAATCTTGTATTAGCAGATCGAAATATCCAAACAACTTTCTCACGGATTTGGCGTGGCATTGGGTTGAAAGGGAAGCTAATGCTTTTAACACAAGTCATTGCTAGTATCTTTACGAGAGAGACTATATCGGAAGAAGAACTGGAGAAGATGAAGTCACAGGATATGATCGATTCGATGCTACAGGAATTTACCGAGAGCTTTCCGAGATTAAAAAAGCCTCTCATAGATGAGCGTGACCAATATCTTGCTCAAAAGATTAAGGAAGCGCCAGGAGATAAAATTGTTGCGGTACTAGGTGCAGCACATGTACCCGGGATAAAGGAGCAAATTAAGCAGGACCATGACCTTAAAACGTTATCGCAGCTACCTCCTAAATCGAAAATTCCCAAAATAATCGGATGGACAATTCCATTACTTATCATTACGCTTATTGTTCTTACGTTTATGACAGATCAACAAGCCGGATGGGTGCAAATTGTAAGCTGGATCCTGTGGAACGGTTCCTTATCTGCACTTGGAACACTCATTGCGTTTGGGCATCCACTCGCTGTTCTCACGGCATTTATAGCAGCTCCCATAACCTCGTTAGAGCCATTTCTAGCGGCAGGCTGGTTTGCTGGATTTGTTCAAGCATATTTTAAAAGACCTAATGTGCAGGATTTCGAAAATCTATCGGATGATGTCCATAGTTTAAAGGGATTTTGGAATAATAAAGTAACACGTGTCCTTTTAGTGGTCATCTTTGCAAACATTGGAAGTTCAGTTGGAACATTTATTGGAGGAGCAGATGTCATTCGATTGTTTATAGAAAATCTATAGACACTTTTCTTCTAACATTGTTCTAAATAGATTAAAGTATAAGTAACCATAATATATAGTTATTGTAAATTTTTAAGGGGGAACGATCTAGTGATCATTGCGATCATCGTATTATTGTTTGTATCCTTTTTCTTTTCGGGGAGTGAGACTGCTCTTACTGCAACAAATAAAATGAAGCTACAAACAAAAGCAAGCAATAATGACAAAAAGTCTGAGAAATTATTGGATTTAGTTTCAAAACCGAGCGAGTTTATTACGACGATTTTAATTGGGAATAACATCGCTAACATTCTTTTGCCTACTTTAGTAACGATGGTGGCATTAGAATATGGAGTTAATGTGGGCTTAGCGTCGGCTATTTTGACGATTACGATTATTATATTTTCAGAAGTAATACCAAAGTCGGTAGCGGCTACATTCCCAGACCGAATCGCATATATCGTGTACCCGGTAATTCGATTTTTCACCATCGTGTTCAAGCCATTTACGACGCTTTTAAATGGCTTGACCGGATTGATTATAAAGTCATTGTCTAAGGGGAATGAAGACAACGTCTCCATCTCCAAGGAAGAATTAAGGGCGATGGTTGATATTGCAGGAACGGAAGGTACATTTAAACAGGAAGAGTCTTATCGTATTAAAGGTGTACTAGATTTCCAAGACTTAAATGTGAAGGATGTCATGAAAACCCCTCGTATAGATATTGTTGCTGTACCGATTGATGCGACTTATGAAGAAGTACGGGATATTGTTATCGAAAATCAGTTCACGCGATATCCAGTGTATGATGGTGAAATAGATAATATTGTTGGTGTATTCCATTCGAAATATTTATTAACCTGGTCGATAGAGCCGGGGAATACGTTAGAATCCTACTGTGATATGAATCCAATGGTATTCTTTGAGTTCCATTCGATTGAAATGGTCTTTCGCCAAATGACAAGAGAGAGAAAGCATCTAGCCATTGTATTGGATGAATACGGCGGAACAGAAGGTATCGTAACCCATGAAGATATTATCGAGGCGATGATTGGACTGGAAATAGAGGATGAAATGGATTTAGAAAGTGAGAAGCTAATCGAGAAGCTTACCGATAAAGAGATTATATGTGATGGTAAAATAACGCTACATCGCTTAAACTCCATTTTTAATACGGATATTCCTGAGGAAGAGGACGTATTATCCGGCTATTTACTGACAGAGTTCAATCAATTTCCTAAGCAAGGTGATATTTTAGAAAAAGATCAGCTTATTTTCAAAATATTAGAAGTAGATGGAAGGACATTAAAGCAAATCCAAATCGTAAAAAATGACTACGTTGAGGTAGAGGAAGGGTAATTCGCTTCTCTACTCATTGTGAATAAGAAGTAGAATAAGCTGTTCCCTTTCCATCTATTAAGATAATAAAGTCCCGAATCGACTAATGATTCGGGGCTTTTCGTTGTAATAGCGATAGAACAAGTGGTTATCTATTACCGAGAGAATTAATGTAATAGCAGTAAAGTGATTAGCCTATCATAAGCTAGTACCAAATAGGGCATACTAAATAAAAAATAGGAAAAAGGAGAGTCGATATGGAAGACACATCCACATTTGTAGCCAAATTCAATGAACGGAAGAGAAAAGATGAATTAAACAGGAAAAGACAAGGCGGAGGTACTCGTTCCGACCGTTTACCTAGTAAACGTCATTAGAAAATAACTAGAAAATAAATAGCCATGGCTTGATCATTTTACTTATCGCCACGGCTCTTTTGTTCGTTACATTGATACTTAACGTAATGTTTTTAATGCACGGCTCCAAGCAATAACTTGGTCAAACATGCCATTAGCATTATCTGCATGATAATCTGCTGGTTTGAAAACAGAGAAGTTTTCAAAGTCAGAAAGTAGTGAGAATGTAACAGCTGTACGAACGTCAGCTACTTGAAGCTCACCTAAGATTAGACGTAGGTTTTCATGGGCACGAGTTCCCCCAAGGCTACCATATCCAACAAATCCTGCAGCTTTATTGTTTACTTCAGGGTTTAAGTAATCAAGTGCGTTCTTTAATGCACCACCAACAGAATGGTTGTATTCAGGTGCGATAAATACATAACCATCAAAAGAAGCCATTTTCTCAGACCAAGCTTTTGCAGCAGCTTGAGCTTCTTCTTTTTGTGCAGCTTTAGAGCCTAGGAAAGCTAGATCATAATCAGCTAGATCCACTAACTCATATTCTACACCTTCATCATTACGATTTTTAGCAAATTCTAGTGTCCAGTCAGCAACTGCTTGGCCGTTACGACCTTCACGAACACTACCAAGTACAATACCGATTTTTAACATAATTAGTTCCTCCTCTGGGTTGTGTTTATAGGTTGAATTAACGATAATAGAAACCTTTTTATCTTTAATTCAATATATTTGAATTAAACATTAATAATCTTATCACGTCTATTTATCGATTGCAACTATAAAGAATAATAATTTGATATTTAGTTACAAAAAGTAATTATAATTACGGTTAAAGAGGTTGGGAATAAGTGTTTATGCTAAATCCCAACCTCTAAATTAAATCTTAAATTTATTAATCGTCTTTTGGGAGTCATCTGCAATATCGGATAGATTAGCTATCGATTGATTGACTTGTTTCATCAGATCCACTTGCTCTTCCGTTTTTGCGGATACCTCTTGGGAATTTACTGCTGCTGCTTCTGAAATCTCCGTAATATGGTTCATGGAATCAACCATTTCTTGAGCACCAATTGTCATTTGTTGTACAGCTTGAGATACATCCTGAATTTTTGTGCTAACGTCTTGAATGTAGCGACTCATTTGCTCGAATGAATTTCCAACATCTGTCACAACGCCTATACCAGTTTCCACTTCATTAGAAGTCATTTTCATCGTGTTAACGGCTGTACTCGTCTCGACCTGTATCGTATTGATTAATTGAGAGATTTGTAAAGAAGAGTCGGCTGATTGCTCTGCTAATTTCTTCACTTCATTTGCAACAACTGCAAATCCTTTTCCATGTTCTCCCGCTCTTGCTGCCTCTATGGATGCATTTAAGGATAATAGATTTGTTTGCTCGGCAATATCGGTAATAACCTCAATAATATGGTTTATTTCCTTAGAGCGCTCTCCTAGACCTTTAATAACCTCAGATAATCCATTTACAGTATGCTTAATTTCATTCATTTGTTTAATGGCTACAGAGATAGACTCTTGTCCTCTAGTTGCATTTTCTGTAGCTTCTTGGGCAGTATTAGAAACATTATGTGCGCTTGTAGCGATTTGCTGTATACCACTAGACATTTCCTGGATGGTGCCGGATGTTTCTTCGATAGTCTGTACCTGTGTATCGACACCAGCTGCTAATTCTTCCATGGTAGCTGCAATTTCTTCTGAAGCTTCATTTGTTTGTTCAACATGTCCTACCAGTGATTTAGCGGAGGTTGCAACATGTTTGGCACTAGTATTAAATTCCAGAATCACTTGTCTTAGGTTGTCAGCCATCTGGTTTAATGTTTCAGCTAAAAGCCCAATCTCATCTTTATTTTTCACCTGTAGCTTTTCAACGGTTAAATCACCTGCAGCTATCTGTTTGGCATATTCGATTAGAGAAGTGATTGGCTTTGTCTTTCTACCAATAATAAAAATCGTGAAAATGCACGCAATTAATAATGGAATAAGACCAAGTAAAACGCTAGATTTTACAGAGTCTAATGTACGTTCTGATACAATACTCGCATTGAAGTCAATAGCATTTAAAGCAATGATCTCCTTGTTCGGGTCATGGTCCTTAAAGATTGGTGCATAGCCGGTTAATCGTTTCATTCCTCCAGCTTGATAGATCTCAGAATATGCTGGCTGCTTCGTGTCTAGTATGGTTTGTACTACTTGTTCATCTAGATAAAAGCTATCCCCAGCATGGAATCCTTGATGCTCAAAATGTTTATCAGCGACTAAAATGGTTCCATCTAGTGAAATAATATATTGGTTTTCGAAAATATGTTTATGATCGACTGTCCAATTGATGGATTCTTGTAAATCGATTTCCTTATTACTATTTCCATTCAGAATATCCTCCACATCATTCGTGTTAATGAGACCTGTGGTGATATTCGCGCACCCAATTGCTTCAATTCCCGCAGCTTCATACGTATGTTGATAGGTTACCCAATAGTTTGATATAGAAGTAATAATAAGGGAAATCAAAAATACGCCAATAATAATTACTCCAAGTTGTCTCGTTATCCCTTTTTTCATCATTACGCCCCCGGTTTAGTAAGTCTCTTTCTCTATCTTTGTCTATGTCTATGTCTATACCCCTACTCTTATTATCGACAGTGGTACTGTTAAATTTAGTAAATTGGCCAAAATGGAACAAAAAAGCTACATATTAGACTTAGTGAAGTCTATACTATGTAGCTCGGTTATTCCTACTCGTGGTTTGCTAATTCGGTTGCGATGGCATCCTCAATGGCTGTTATCGTACTGGAGGAACCTAAATAGTTATTTACCATAATCGAGAATATTAATTTCTGGCCGTCTTTCGCTGTGACATAGCCAGATAAACTAGACACTCCTGTTAAGGAACCTGTCTTTGCTTTGACATTGTTCGTTGCTGGTCCATCAGTCATCCGATAACGAAGTGTACCACCAACGAATCGTTCTGAATTACCAGCAACAGGTAATGACTGTTCAAACGATGTATACCAGTCTTCCTCTTGCACCGCATAAAGTAATTGGGATAGCTCGTTTGCAGGGATTAAGTTTTTATGGGACATACCGGATCCATCACGTAAAAGGATGGTATCGCCCTTAACGCCATATTGTGTTAATACCTCTTCCATGACAGAAAGCCCTTTATCCCAACTACCTTCATCATGAACTACTTTACCCATCTCCTTCGTCAAGGTTTCACCATGGCCGTTATTACTTAGCTTCATAAAGGGAATTAGTAAGTCTTCTAAAGTCATTGACTCTTTTGATGTAAGCAATGTAGCATCCTCTGGTGTTGTTCCAGTTGTTGTTTTAGCATTCCCGACGAACAAAATCCCGTTCTCTTCTAATGCTTTCTTGAAAACATCGACTGCATAACCAGTAGGCTCCCAAACCGATACCCAGGACCTAGCCATGGATCCATCAATCGGAATGACGCCATTAATGATAATGTTATTGGTTCCGTGTTCCCGTTCGATGGAGATAGCTCTACTATGATCTGAACTTACCGTTTTCGCATTGTTGATGATGTTGACGTAGTCTGTATGGGGTGTTAGTTTTACGATGGGCTTTCCATCTACTTCTTCAGCAGGATAGACCTCTACAATTACGGTCGATGCATCATAATCTTCATTAGGAGATAATGTCAGGGCGGATATTTGTGCACCTGTATAGAAAGGTTCATCAGACCAGTTCAGATCTTGAGATAGTCTTACATCATCATACCACGTGTCATCTCCAATTAGGTTGCCCTTAATATTCTTGATTCCTTTCGCTTTTAAATCAGCAGCAAATTGATCTAAATCGTGTTTGAGTAAGGTAGGGTCCCCTTTTCCCTTTAAGTAAAGATTCCCTTGAAGTACGGCTCCTTTAATAGATCCGTCTGTTAATACTTCTGTTGTAAATCGATAATCTGGTCCAAGGGTTTCTAGTGCGGCAATGGTGGTAAGAATTTTCATATTAGATGCAGGGTGTAAGCGGTGATCTCCGTAGTAAGAAAATAATAGTTCTCCTGAATCTGCATTTCGAATGCTGACCCCTGTTGTCGTTCCATCTAATGCTGGATTACTCAAGATCTGATTTAGTTTATCTGCTAAAGATGCTTGTTCGGTAGTTTCATTATTAGCTGATGGTGTTTGATTTTGTATCACAAAGAGAGTACTTATCATGCATACTACTAATAAACTTAGAAGTATTCGCTTCCAAAGCTTTGTTTGATTCATTTCCCCACTCCTTTGTTCATTTTTAAATATATATGAAATAATGGATAGGCTTATCCTAGGTCTAAAGTATACTTATAAGTATTTCCAAAGGAGGCGGAGGTTAAATATGCATGGTGAATCTAGGAAATTTTATTGATTGCTACACAAATATCAACATTGGAATCCTGTTGACCTTTCCAAACTTCCATATCATATCCTAATGGAATGAATCGATTCTGCTGTAGCCAATGATTATAGAGGAAATCATACGTTTTATAAATATCTGTTTTCGTACCTGTATGCTTACAATTAACATACATATTTTCTTCCATGGTGTAAAGCGTTGTATCATCTGGCGCCTCATCCATATGCTGAACCTCATAGCCAATGATGAGGCGTTCCTTATTTAGAAAAGGATTAAACTGCTCCATCATCGGATAAATATGAACGACGTATACATCATCACGTACTTTATTTGGTATTTTGTCGGAAATAGATTGAAGGCGCGAGACGGTATGCTGAATTACTTTTCTTTCCTCTTCGTCGCTAAGATGAGTTGGTAGGCAATATCCAATCAGTTGAAATGATTTTTTCTTAATAATTTTTGGCCCCAAATCGGTACACCTCCATATATTTATCCACCATTCATATTCTGACGACCCTCTAAATATGCATGAAAAGCTCGTCCTATTTGGAATGATACGCTCTTTCGTGACATAGAAATGAATAGAAGTCTATGTTAGGGGGTTATAAGATGGAAGAGGTACTAACGATTACGGTAGAGGATATGAAACGATATTATGATCTTAATCAGAAGAAAAAAGAAATCGAGAACGAGATGAATGGCTTAAAGAAAAAGTTTCATGGCGTACTGGATGCATCCTTTGGAAAACAAGCAAAAGGTGAAATACAGCGCGGGAATTATAAATTACAGCGTCAAATTAGAATAGCAACCAGTTATGACGATAATGGTACGGTTGAGAAGTTAGAAGAGCTGAATTTACAAGAATTTATTATAGAAACAAAGGTACCTGATACGGATAAGCTTGACTCTGCGATTAAACTAGGGCTTGTCGAGGAAGCGGATTTTAACGAACACAAGAAAACACGAATCACCCAAACAATCGTAGTTAAAGAGACGTTTTCAAGTGAAAAGTAATGACTTAATATAACTAGCTAGTAGCGATACTGGCTAGTTTTTATTTGCGTTCCGTTTGTTCAAGAATTGATGCTGAACCATATATAGTACCGGGTAAAAATTTACGGAAAATTCATTTTTAGTTAGCAATTACTTAATCTTACTACTTTACACTTGAGGTGAAGTTACTCAATTGATGGGAGTGAGACGATGAAGTTTCTTATCAAGGTATTTGTTTCTCTTTCTGCAATCTTAGTTTATATTACTTATTAATTCTGAAGGTGGGTTATTGGTGGTGAAATACTTTTCCCAAATGTATGCATTAGATTGTAAATCATTTCATTATATCAATCAGTACTTCGACCATAAACGTCTTAATACTATATTTCGTAAAATAACCCATATGGGTGGTGCAACGTTCACAATTTTAACCGTATTGTTACTGATTTTATTTACAACTGGTGCTGTACAAATGACAGCTATTGCTAGTGCTTTATCATTAACCATTAGTCACATTCCGGTTGCGCTTGTGAAAAAGCTGTGTCCACGTAAAAGGCCTTATTTAGTTCTTCAAAATAGTCGTGTGTTGGAAAATCCTTTAACAGACTGTTCATTTCCATCAGGCCATACAACAGCAATATTTTCTATTATAACTCCATTTATTCTACTGTTTCCGCTCTTTTCTATAGCTTTAATTCCAATAGCTTTTCTAGTAGCTATATCACGTGTATACCTTGGTTTACATTACCCTTCTGATGTCCTAGTAGGAAGTTTACTTGGCATAAGTTCCGGAGTGATCTGTTTTAACTTGTTGGTAACGAGTATAACTACTTTATAGAAATGGGGAGGATAAAGCATGAAAATCGCAATTTTTACGGATACTTTTGCACCAGATGTGAACGGTGTGGCAAAGACATTAAAACGGTTTACTGACTTTTTAAGTGACAAAGGGCTGGAATATAAGGTGTTTGCCCCCAAAAGTGCGAGTCAAAGTATGTATTCTAGTGATATTTATCGATTTAAAAGCCTCCCGCTTTTTCTTTATCCTGAATGTCGATTTGCGTTCCCGAATATGCTTCATGTGCGTGAAGAACTTATCCAATTCAAACCCGATATTATTCATGTTGCCACACCTTTTAATGTTGGGTTATGTGGCTTACATTACGCCAAAAAGTTAAATATCCCTCTAGTGGGATCCTATCATACTGATTTTGATAAGTACCTGGAATATTACGATTTGCAGTTTTTAACGAAGGTTTTATGGCGTTATATGCGCTGGTTTCATCGACCAATGCGTAAAATTTATGTACCATCTGTTGATACGATGGAAAACCTAAAAAAACACGGCTTTATGAATTTAGATATTTGGGCAAGAGGCATTGATTGTTCTACATTTCATCCTAATTTTGA
This sequence comes from Ornithinibacillus proteolyticus, assembly GCF_039581225.1. NCBI lineage: Bacteria > Bacillati > Bacillota > Bacilli > Caryophanales > Bacillaceae > Ornithinibacillus > Ornithinibacillus proteolyticus. The sequence continues at coordinate 71,477 of NZ_JBCPXV010000009.1, forward strand.
CCGGGAAGCTATGCGAAGGAAATATGGTATTAAAGAGAAGCATGTCCTTTTATATGTCGGTAGGATTGCACCAGAGAAGGATGTTATGCTTCTTCCGGAAATACATAATTCATTACCTGAACGAGTAAGAGAGGATGTGCACTGGCTAGTAGTAGGTGATGGCCCGAACCAAGAGGAATTAAGAAAAAAGTCCCCTGAGAAGATGACGTTTACTGGATTTTTATCTGGTCAGGAGCTTGCTCATGTATATGCTGCCAGTGACTTGTTTGTTTTTCCTTCTCCAACAGAAACATTTGGTAATGTTGTGCTAGAGGCAATAGCCAGTGGGACGCCAGCAATTGTGGCTAATGCGGGTGGTGTTCGGACGATCGTAAAGCATCAGAAAACAGGCATGTTGTGTGAAGAAAAAGATATAGAGGGATTTGCTAAGGCTATTACAGAGCTGTTAATAGATAGGAAAAAACGTAGAGAGATGGGTTTGAATGGCAGAGAGTATGCATTAACACAAACATGGGATAGTATATTTGAAGCACTATTAAAAGGTTATGAAGAAGCTATTGTTGAAAAGCAATTGGCCGTTTTAGCATAAAAGAACATATAGTAGTAATTAATAGTTGTTTAATTTAAAAGCAAAGGAATTATTATCTATCATCATTTCGGACGAGCGGATTTCTATTGGGAATCCGCTCGTCTATTTATCGGTATAAACGGAACTGGAAAAATGTATCAAATCAACCCAATTAATCCTCGAATAGTACATGTTTTAAACGTGAAAAATAAATGACAAAGGAGCTATAGGAGGAGAAAGAGATGGATAATGATCGAGCAGAAAAGATTCTTCAATCTGATGTATTTGTAAATGTGAATTATCATGGCATTCCCGTTTATATTCAAGAAGTGAATTATGATAAAGCGAAAGTTTTTCCACTTGATGCGCTTCACCATGAACAAGAGGTTGATTTAGCGGGACTTAACGAGTCTGGCCCAATTATACTGGAGGTGGATTAAGATGCACCGGATGAGAGCAGCTGATATTGCACAATCACCAGATATGAAGCGTGTGTGGTATAACGGTAAACAGGTGTATATTCAGCAGGTCAATGAAAATAATACAGCACGAATATTTCCACTAGATGATCCACAGAACGAGATGGATGTGCAACTAACTAACTTGTATGAGTTGCTATAAGATGTAAAATAAAAAAACCTCCTACATCTAGGAGGTTTTACCTTATGACATCCACTTTGGTGGCGTGTTTTTATCCCAATATATTTCACCTAATAGATGATGTACTTCAAAATTATCATCTTTTAAGTGGTAGTGGAAGTTAAACCAGTATCCATCTTGTGGTCTATTGTCACGTCTTACGTGGAATTTCGCGATATCTTCTTTCGTTAACTCATTGTATACATTAAATATTCTTTCTCCATAGCCATGTGATGGCTGCTCCGTAATGGAAAGATAGGATGCATCTTCTTTTGCAAGAATAGTCTCTAATGCTAGTTCCATCTTAGGTAAGATGATTTGTGTGAATTCATTTTCTACTTTTTGTGAAATCTTCGGTCCGAATTTTACAAAGCTTTGTTCTTTAGCCTTTTCCGTTAAGGAGCTAATGACATCTGTTTCTTCTTCAACTTCCGTGCGAATCTCAGTAGGAATGGCACTACTATCATTCTCTTTTGGACTAACAACCTCATTATTATCTTCATCTGCAATTAAATAAGTAGGCGTATATAAACCAAATGTTACGATTGCGATTAAAGCGACGGCTATTTTTCTCATCCACAGATTCATCTTTATTCCCCTCTTTTCTCCCTTACTTAAAAGTTTAGCATGATATTTTCATAGCTGTCTACTGAATAAAAGGTGCAATACTAAAAAATAGGAAAATAGACTTAAAATTAAATCTATTTCTATATGATAGGAATTTACAAACGATTTACATTTGGAACATATCCACTTAACATTTGTCTCTTATACTTAAATCTGTGAGAGGGGATAACCCTTAAATAAATATAAATTGCACTTTGGGGAGGACAATTTAGATGAAATTCAAAAAGTACTTGATGTTCCTATTTGTAGCTGCATTAGCAGTAATGCTAGTAGCTTGTGGGAATGACAAAGACGAAGACAATTCTGACGACGACAAAAGTTCTGAAGAAACATCTACAGAAAACGCAGATAACGGAACTGATACTGAATCAGAAGAGGAAGAAGCTTCAAGCGAATTAGATGGTAGTGTAGTAATCGATGGATCTGGTACAGTTTATCCGTTAATGTCTAGAATTGCTGAAGAATATATGACAAACGAACAACCAAAAGTATCTGTTGAAGTAAGCCGTGCGGGAACAAGTGCAGGATTTGAAAAATTCTTGCAAGAAAATGGTACAGACTTTAACGATGCATCACGTTATATCAAAGATGAAGAAAAAGAAAAAGCAGATGAGTTAGGTATTGAAGTATTAGAAATGAAAGTTGCTCTAGATGGTTTAACAATTGTAGTACACCCTGATAATGATTTCGCTACAGAATTAACTCCAGATCAAGTAGTTTCTATTTTCCTTGGAGAATATGAAAACTGGTCTGACGTAAATCCTGACTGGCCAAATGAAAAGATTCAAACTTATGGTCCAAATGAAAACCATGGAACATATGAATTCTTCCATGAAAATATTCTTGATAAACAAGATCTAGTTGATGGCATTAACCTTCAACAAGATTACTCAACTCTAGTAACACTAGTTTCTGAAGATGAGAATGCAATTGGATTCTTCGGATTTGGATATTATGACAGCAATAAAGATAAAGTAAATGCTGTATCAATTGACTTTGGTGATGGACCGGTTGCTCCTTCTCTAGATACAATTGCTGAAGATGGTGACTATGCAGATTACACTCGTCCAGTATTCACTTACTTGAACGTGAACAATGCTAAAGAAAAACCAGAAGTATTAGACTATGCAATCTATGTAATGGAGAACATCAACAGATTAGCAGGTGAAACTGGTTTCGCTCCAATTCCGGACGAGGAAGTACAGTCTCTAATCGATGAGTTGAAAGCATTACAATAATTGAATACGAACTGACATAGAATTTTGCAAACAATATACCATAAGATGAGGGCACCATTATGCTCTCATCTTATTGTGACTTTTAGATTTGGAAGGAGAGCTGCAAAGAGATGGCAGCAAACAGTAAGCCTAATCGCAATGATGCGATAGATGTGAAAAGTATGATAGAGCAAAACAAGCAGTCTAAGAGCTTATCGGCAGTAACAGAGAAAGCTATTCCGATACTGTTATTCCTGTTTGCGATTATTACTGTTTTAACTACGATTGGAATCGTACTGACATTGCTCTCGGAAACAATTGAATTCTTTAAACGTGTTCCTATCTGGGAATTTTTTAGCGGAACGGTATTAAAACCAATTAGTCAAAACCCTGAATTTGGTGTATTACCACTTATTAATGGTACTATTATTTCTACCTTAATTGCCATGCTTGTAGCAGGCCCAATTGGACTAATGGCCGCCATATATTTAAGTGAATATGCCTCTGATCGTGTAAGAAGAGTATTAAAGCCAATGCTAGAAATACTTGCAGGGATTCCTACTATTGTATACGGATTTTTTGCCTTCACATTTGTTACACCACTAATCCGTTCTATTTGGCCGGAAGTAGGGGCTACCAATATATTAAGTCCAGGTATCGTAATGGGAATCATGATTATTCCAATGATTGCTTCTTTATCTGAAGACGCTATGTCATCTGTTCCTAATTCCATCCGCGAAGGTGCGTTAGGACTGGGGGCAACAAAGCTAGAAACAACATTTAAAGTTGTTATGCCAGCAGCACTGTCCGGAATTATTGCGTCATTTGTACTAGGTATTTCACGTGCTATTGGTGAGACTATGATTGTTACAATCGCTAGTGGTAGCTCGAAAAACTTTACCTTTGATATTACCCAATCTATGCAGACGATGACAGCATATATAGTAGAAGTTTCTGGTGGAGAAGCCGCTGCAGGTACAACCGTATATTACAGCCTTTACGCGGTAGCAATGACACTATTTGTCTTTACACTGATTATGAATCTACTTGCAAGATACGTCTCTCGTAAGTTTAGGGAGGAATACTAAGATGAAATATATAGATGCAGATAAAGTATCGAAGCGTATGGGTCCGCGAATTCTGAAGAATAATTTATTAAAAGGCTTATTTCTAGTAGCAACCCTCTTTGGACTTATTGTTTTAGCAATCTTAATATATCGTGTTGTAGCAGATAGTATTGGTTGGATAGACTGGAACTTTCTAACTGGCAGACTATCAACGGATGCTGAACGTGCGGGTATCATGGGAGCTATTTTAGGTACTGTCTGGATGATGCTTGTAGTAGCACCAGTTACTTTAATTCTAGGTATTGGAACAGCCATTTACCTAGAGTTATATGCTAAAAAAGGACGCTTTCAATCTATCATCCAAACGAATATTGCTAACCTTGCTGGTGTACCGTCAATCGTTTATGGGATTTTAGGATTAACCATTTTTGTTCGTGCAATGAGCATGGGAAATATTATTCTAGCTGGTGGGTTGACACTATCACTTTTAATCCTTCCGATTGTAATAGTTGCCGCACAGGAAGCAATTCGTGCAGTTCCAGGCTATTTAAGTGAAGCATCATACGGAATGGGTGCTACCAAATGGCAAACCATTAGGAATGTGATCTTACCAGCGGCCTTACCTGGAATATTAACAGGTGCGATATTAGCACTTTCCCGTGCAATTGGTGAGACAGCGCCACTTACTGTAATTGGAATTCCGGCATTAATTATACCGTTTCCTGAAGGAATCTTTGATAAATTTACAGCACTTCCAATGCAAATTTACTATTGGACATTAGATTCATCCTTAGTAGCAGAATATGCAAACCTAGCAGCAGCAACTATTGTCGTTTTATTACTGCTATTGTTTGTATTGAATTCGGCGGCAATCTTTATCCGAAATAAGTTCCAACAACGTTTCTAAGTTAAGGAGGATATAGTCTTGAGTCTTTTAACAGTTAAGGAGAATAGTAGTATGTTAAATAATAGTGAAACCGTTGCGGTATCTCCTAGCCTTGCGAATCAAAATATTGTGTTTGACACAAAGGAGTTAAACCTTTGGTATGGTGAGACACATGCTTTAAAAGATATAAATCTTACAATTAATGAAAAAGAGGTAACAGCCATTATTGGTCCATCTGGCTGTGGTAAATCGACCTATTTAAAAACGTTAAATCGTATGGTGGAATTAGTTCCAACAGTCCGCACAACTGGTGAAATCAATTACAAAGGCAGGAGTATTCTAGATAAATCATTCAAAGTAGAAGATTTGAGAACTCACGTAGGTATGGTATTCCAAAAACCAAATCCATTTCCAAAATCAATCTACGATAATATTGCCTATGGTCCAAGAATTCATGGAATCCGTAATAAAAAGATTTTAGATGAAATCGTGGAGAAAAGTCTTCGTGGTGCTTATATTTGGGATGAAGTGAAGGATCGATTAAAGGAAAATGCTTACGGACTTTCCGGTGGACAGCAACAACGTTTATGTATAGCTCGTACACTAGCAATCGAACCAGATGTTATCCTAATGGATGAGCCTACCTCAGCGCTAGATCCAAAGTCTACATTAAAGATTGAGGACCTTGTTCAAGAGTTGAAAAAGGATTACTCCATTATCATCGTAACGCATAATATGCAACAAGCAGCTCGTATCTCTGATCGTACAGCCTTTTTCTTAAATGGAGAAGTAGTAGAGATGGACGAAACCAATACTATTTTTACAAAACCAAGAGATAATCGTACAGAAGATTATATTTCTGGACGTTTTGGATAAACTATATAATGAATTTCATCTTCCCCCTTTGATGAATATAGAAAAGACCGGCCACAGTGCCGGTCTTTTTGTATGCATTTTGATATTTATAAAGTAAAAGCCTCAGGTCGTAAATCGTATCGGATGATGTTCGGTCATAAAAATACTGAGGCTGGGACAAAAGAATTTATCTTAAAGTAAAAACCGAATGATGAGCTAGTATCGTGTATTATTCGGTTTTACATTAAATTCTTTTAGTTATGTCCCAGCCTCAGTTTAGTTCATCACGATTATGGTAGAGTTATCTACCTACTACTGGATAGTAAATTGCTTTGTACTTTCTGTTAGTGATTTCGATATGTCGGTAAGCTTTAATCCGACCTCATGTGTATGTTCCATCTGCTTTATCTGACCTTCACTACTTGCAAGCATTTCTTCTGCGCTTGCCAGTGTCTCTTGTGATACCGATAGGAAGCCAAATGTTTCTTTTTCTAATGACGGTAATAGCTGCTCTAGTTCCTTTAATTCCCCTTGAACACCTTGAAGCTCTGTACTTACCTCGAAAATCTCTTGCATCATTTCATCTATTGAAAACTTGGCTTCATTAGACTTAATTAGTGTATTGGTTGTCTTGACTAACATATTTTCAAATTCATTTGTCGCGGTCTCAGTGACCTGTTCCATGTTAGAAATGGACTCGGTGATCTGTTCCGCGGCATTAGACGATTGTTCCGCGAGTTTACCTACTTCATTTGCGACTACAGCGAAGCCTTTACCAGCATCTCCTGCGCGGGCAGCCTCAATAGATGCATTTAAAGATAGTAATTTAGTTTGTTCTGCAATGCCTTGAATCAGCCCAACTAGCTTATTAATGGACTTTGAATAGGATTGGACATGTTGGATTGTCTTAGTTAAGTGTTCGAACTCTTGCTTAAATGTATTGATCGTGTTAATTAATTCTGTCATATTTTTTTCACCATGTTGTGCGGAGTGGTTCATTTGATTGGCACTGGAAAAGATTTCTCCCATACTTTCAATCATTTGTTCAATTTTATCCTTCATAATTTTAAACGATTCCGAACTTCCCTCTGAGCTACTTGCGGTTTGTTCCGCTCCTACTTTTACAGTCTGTATAGCATCAATTAAATCTTGACTAGATGCAAGTGTATTTTCAGACGATTGCTGTAGCTCTGTGCCCGTTTGTTCAAGGTTAATGGTTGTATCTTTAATTTGGTGGAGCATGGAACGCATATGATTAATCATAGCATTGTAGCTTCTATCCAAGGAAGATACCTCTGGGATGCTCGTCTTTATTTCAGTGGAATCCTCTCGTAAATCACCATTTCGCACTTTCTTCATTTTTTCTCTTAAGATGGAAAGAGGTTTTGATATGTTATTGGTAAAAATAGTAATGACGAATGAGGATATTAGAATACCAATAAGAATAATACTAATCATAATGATAGCGAGTTGATTAACTGGCTTCATATAGGTAGCGGTCGGTACAACTAATACATATTTCCCCTCAAGGTTATTAATCGCTTTAATACTTAATGTGAAGTCCTTTCCGTCAATTGAAGTATGTAGGATGCCATCCTCTGCATTTAGTATGGTTTCTAGCAAGGAATCGGATATCGGCGGAAGGGTGTTTTCACTAACTTTAAATGGAATGAGTTCATCATCTTTCGTATAAAAATAATCGGAGACGATTTCATCATTGGTTAGCTTTGTTTGTTGGTCACGTACACTGATGTTAACCTGCTGCATGAAGTAATCATATTGATCGTCACTGGGATAAACAAATTTTAAATTGTCCACCAGATATTCAATTAAGTCGGCTTCACGTACGAGTCTATTTTCGATTGCTTCCATTGTGGTATTACGAGAAATCGTGTACGCACTTACACCTACTGCGACGACTGTAAGGGTTAAAAGAATAATGAATATCGTTAGGATACGACTTCGTAGGCTTCTTTCCCGTTTGTTTCGGCTTTTATTCTTATCAGAGCTGTTCAATGTAAAACCTCCACATTAGCATTCTAGTATATAGTAAATTATACCAACGTAATGTAAAGTCGCTGTTAAATTCATGTGAATTTATAGTTCTTTAGACATAGGAAACGATTACTTGTTGGTCGGGGTGTGGGTTGTGTATTAATATTATTAACTTGTTGATTAAAAATATTAATATAATGGATAATAAATATTAAATTATTTAATTTCATGTTTACAAAAATACTGAAGTTGTATATAATGATAGCAAAATAAGGAAAGGGATTATCATGACACATCCATTAATTACGCAATGTCCAGTTTGTAGCAATACATTAATCGTAACGAAACTTCAATGTAACCACTGCCATACAACAATTGAAAATGACTTTTCACTTTCCAAATTTAACCTTTTATCCAAGGAGCAGCTAGACTTTATTGAAACCTTTATGGTTGCGAGAGGGAATATTAAAGAAGTTGAAAAGGAGCTAGGAATTTCATATCCAACTGTTAGAGGAAAATTAAATGATATTATTCAAGCATTAGGATATGAAACAAGACAAAAGAATGTCCTAGATGAACGTGCAATTCTTGGTATGCTGGAAAAAGGGGAAATTACACCTGACGAAGCAATTAAAATGTTAAAAGAATAAGGAGGAGATTAAAGTGAAGGAAGAGATTTCAAAAATATTAAAGATGATGGAAGAAGGGAAGATTGATGCAGATAAAGCAGGTGAGTTAATAGCGGTATTAAAGGATAAAGATGAGAAGGGGAAGTCTTCCAATTATCTCAATAAAACGTTAAAGGTTAGAATTCAATCCAATGAAAGTGATATCGTTAATGTTAACTTGCCAATAAGATTATGTCAGGCAGTATTGAAGGCTGGCCATGGAATAGCAGCTAATATTCCAGAGGCAGAGAAATATGTAAAGGATATAGATATTAATCTTATTTTAGAAGCAATTGATCAAGAAGCAGAAGGTAAAATCGTTGATATCGTATCAGGAGATGGCGATAAAGTCGCTATATTCGTAGAGTAAGAAAATGATTAAAGTAACGATAAGAACGAGTAAGAATAGAGGATTTACCATTCCAGTACCCTACTTTGTATTACATCTTGGAACCAACATAATTTGTACGAATATGGTTTGGAAAAGGATTATAAGAAGAACCAATAACTCCTATGACAATCACTCCACATCATTGACTCCTATTCATAAACAATTGATCAAACCACTTCTCAAACAAGTAATCAAAGAAGCACAAAATTACCGAGGCGAAACCATTGTAGAATTACGACAATCAGGTAAGGAAGAAATAACGATTAGACTATAAGAGAGATTGCCCATAACGGAGGGCAATCTCTCTTCGTTATTCCTCAAACTATTCTTCTTCTGTGGATTTCAATCGACGAAATACAATAAAGAAGTAAACCGATCCAATTAGATACAATCCTGCCGTAATCGTAAAGATATGTGCATACCCCCAATAGGAGCCGTACATCATCACGATCGAAGTAGATACCGGTCCCATAAACGCCCAACCAAGTTGAAATACCATTTGGTTAATCGAGTTCGCTAATCCCTTCACATTGTCATCGACTTTAGACATCATAAGTGATGACTGAATCGGATTTCCTGCATTCATAAGTGCCTGCCTGAATAAGAATCCCAGGCTAGCTAAGAGCAGATTTTCCGTATAGGCTGTTAACAATAGAAACGGAAGAGAGGAGAGCTGTAAATAAACAACGGCCCGAACTTCTCCCACCTTCTTCACTACAACTGGACCGATAAACATGGCAACCGCTGTAGCGGCCTGGCCTAATGAAATGATTAGTCCAATCATGGAATTAGATGCAGCAAATCGGTCGGCGAAATATAGGTTTAAATAGGGAATGACAAGCCCACTACCAAATCCGATTAATAGCTGTGCTACTGCAAATAAAGCAATGACCTTAAAACCAGTTTTATTTACCTTTAGAAACTCTCTAAATGGTACTCTATCCACTTTCTCCACTTTAGGTTTCGGCTTCTCCACCATTTTAATAATGGGGAAGAATGCTACTAAATAAAAGATACTCCCAATCATTAATGTAAAACGAATAGCACTTAAATCATTGGTAAACAGTGCAAAGAAGTCGGTTAACGTACCACCAAGTAGACTCCCAACGACATTAGCCGCCGTCATAATAGCAGCGTGCAGACTAAAGAGATGAACACGTTGCTTTGGATTCGAGTTCTCTGCGAGCCAGGGAATCGAAGAAACCTGAAGGAACGCTGTGAAGACCCCAGTAGCAAATCCTGTTATTAATAGAAGTGATTGCAGTTCTACTAAACTACGTAAGATAAGAATTAGTCCGGTAAGTAGCACGCCAAATGCCATAACTCGCTTTCTACCTAGCTTATCACTCATGATCCCAGCTGGAACAAGAATAATAGCCGTAGCTAGAGCAGTTAATGCGATAATTTGACCATTAACATCATGGCTAAGTCCAAGCTCCTGGATATAAATATTGTAAATGACCATAAACATACCTAACCCGATTTGGGAGAAGATATTGGCCCATATTGCTAGTTTAATATTTTGGTTGTAGGTCTTTAGCTGTTCAGACCATTCTTTGAGGAATATCGCCATTGTTATGTCGCCTCTCCTAGTATTTCGTGTCCCTAAGTAATATACAATCAATTGCGTAAAAAGTAAACGGAAGTGATGAGAATTTAATGAAAAAAATAAAAAAACCTATTGCCAATTTTCGCAACTTACGGTATCTTATATATCATAATGATATATATCAAAAAGATAGGTGTTAACATGGCGAAAACAAATCATACAAAATATGCAATATTAGGCTTACTAACAACAGGCTGTAGAACAGGCTATCAAATGAAGCAAATGATGGATACGAGCTTGAATCACTTTTGGAAAATAAGCTACGGACAAATTTATCCAACGCTGAAGCAAATAGTAGAGGATGGGCTAGCAACTGTACAAGATATACCCCAGGATGGAAAACCAGATGTAAAAGAGTACCTTCTTACCGAAGCGGGGGAGGAGGAACTTCGTCAGTGGCTCTCCTCACCATTAGAAAATATCCCTGTGGCAAAGAATGAGGTACTCCTAAAGCTATTCTTTAGTCGACATCAGCCTAAGGAAACTACTATCGATTATTTAGTGCATTATCAAGAAATTTTACAAGAACGGCTTCACACATATGAGGAAATAGAGGAATTAATTCAGATTCATTCTATAGAGAAGGCGGATGCGCAATATTGGCTGTTTACATTAGATTACGGTAAACAAATAACGGCAGCTGAATTGAAGTGGTGTAAGGATACGATCAATAAATTAAGTTAAGGGGGAGTATGGATGGGGCAGAAAGTATATCCAGGTAGATACACAACAGAAAATAATGAGGATGTCGTCGTATTTATGATTGGAATGAGGATTAATAAACGGTGGGCAATCCATAAATGGTTTCCGGTGTTTAAAGCTATGCCCGGCATGATCAGGGAGTTATATGCAAATAAAGACGAATTAGGCTTTCTTTCCATGGAAAGCTTCTATGGATTGCGTACAACTATTATGATTTCCTATTGGCGGTCAACGGAAGATTTACTAGCCTATGCTAGGGGTGCTAAACATTTAGCTGCCTGGAGAGAGTTTAATCAGAAGGTCGGAGATAATGAGGCGGTCGGTATTTATCATGAAACCTATTCCGTTCCAAAGGGAAGCTATGAATCGGTGTACGGTAATATGCCATTATTTGGTCTAGCAAAGGCAAAAAAACATCGCCTCATTACACCAGACATCAGAACAGCTAAAAAACGATTATCAGCAGTAAAGACAAATTCTTCAAACTAATGGTTTTGGTGGTAAGAAGGGGTGTCATAGATTTCCGCGAGATGTTTAAACTTGCTAGGATAAAAGGGATTAGCCCCCAACATTAGGAGCTAATCCCTTTATATTTCCTAATTCTTCATTTTCGGATCAAGTGCATCCCTTAACCCATCTCCAACAAGGTTAAACCCTAATACGACTAACATAATCGATACACCTGGGAAAATTAATGTCCATGGTGCTAATTGGATAAAGTCACGAGAGCTTGCTAGCATTGCTCCCCATTCTGGATCAGGTGGCTGAGCGCCGAGCCCTAGGAACCCAAGTGCTGCTGCTTCTAAAATAGCGGTACCAAAGCTTAATGTTGCTTGAACGATTATCGGGGCAACACTATTTGGTAGTATGTGATGAAAAATAATTCTTCCATTCTTCATCCCTTGGGCTCTTGCTGCCATAATAAATTCTTCTTCTCGTAAACTAATTACTTTAGATCGTATTAGTCTACCAAATATCGGGATATTAACAATCGCAATAGCGATTAACGCATTTTGTAGAGACGCTCCTAAGATTGCTACAATCGCAATGGCAAGGAGAATACTAGGAAAGGCTAGTAAAATATCAAATATACGTGAAATGATCATATCAATCCATCTTCCATAATACCCAGCAATAACGCCAAGCAAGGTACCGAAAAGAAGAGCACCTGTAACAGCGAAAAATCCAACCTGTAGGGATATCCTTGCCCCATAAGCGATTCTCGTAAAAATATCTCTCCCAACATCATCAGTACCAAACCAATGCTCACCAGAAGGCGGCTGTAGGCGATTAACTGGATTAATCTTATCGTATGGATAGGACGTAATCAAAGGAGCCAAGAGAGCAATTAAAATAAAAAAGAGAATGATAATCATACCGGCTATTGCGAAAGGGTTTTTACGCAGCTGACGTAAGGAATCCTTCCATGGTGATATGGCTTTTATGTCTTCTTGTTCTGGTTGCATGGTAACGCTCAAATGATTATGTTGTGTGGTTGTTTCATTCTTATCTTGTATTTTCATGACCCGCCCCCCTTAGTAATTAATCCTTGGATCAATAAATTTATAGAGTAGGTCTACAACCAGATTAATGATCACAAATAAAAAAGCAATAACTAAGATGCCGGACTGTATAACCGGGTAGTCCCGATACGTAATAGCCTCGTAGATATAACGACCAACACCTGGCCAACTAAATATCGTTTCGGTCAATATTGCGCCACCTAATAGAACTCCGGTTTGAAGACCGATGACAGTTAGGACAGGGATCAAGGCATTTTTAAGCGCATGCTTATAAATGATTAAGAACTGGCCAGATCCTTTAGCACGTACGGTTCTAATGTAATCTGACTTCATGACCTCTAGCATGCTGGAACGAGTCATCCTAGCGATAATAGCCATAGGAATGGTTCCTAAGGCGATGCTTGGTAATACTAAGTGCTTTAATATGGTCACGGTCCTAGAAAAATCACCATGTAATATAGAATCCAGTACATAAAAATATGTAATAGGTTCCATTGGATCTCGATTATCTTGTCTTCCGCTCGAAGGAAACCAGCTTAGTTCTTGAGCAAAAATCCATTGCTCCATTAATGCCAACCAGAACACGGGAATCGATACGCCAATTAGAGCAACTAACATGGCGAGAAAGTCAAACCACGAATTTTGCCTCCATGCACTAATAATTCCTGCATTCACACCGATAATGATTGCGAACGCCATCGCAAATAAGGTTAATTCAAATGTAGCTGCAATATAAGGCCATATTTCTTCGGCGATAGGCGTCTTTGTTTTTAATGATGTTCCTAAATCACCCTGAAGTAGATCAGCTATATAAATGGAATATTGTATGGCATATGGTTCGTTTAGTCCCATGCTTTCTTCCAAGTCTCTTATGGCTGTTTCGCTTGCGGTTTCTCCTAAGATGACTTGTGCAGGGTTACCTGGGATTAGATGGACAATAGAAAATGTAATGAGTGTCATCCCGATTAAGACGGGAATGAGCATTAGTAAACGACGGACGGTATAGGAGAACATTCTTTCACCTCAGTCTTTTGGGAAATCCAAGTCTATAAGAGGGAAGGGTAGTAGAAAGTACTACTACCCTTATCTCTGTTACATTAATTCTCAATTTCGACTTCTGCTAAGGATTCGCTTGTTGATGGGTGTGGTACATAATTCTTTACTTGTGATGTTGTTGCTAAAACAGGTCGAGAGTGCACTAATGGAACCATTGGAGCATCTTCTGCTATTAGGGCTTGTGCCTGTTTATACAATTCAGCACGTTCATCTTGGTCTATAGCTACTTTAGCTGCATCAAGTAACTTATCTACTTCTGGATTAGCATAGAATTCACGGTTACTCGTTCCAACATTACTACCGTGAAGTAAGCTACTTAAGAAATAATCAGGGTCCCCATTCGTACCGGACCAGCCCAGCATATACATTTGATGGTCCCCGTTCATTGTTTTCTCAAGATATGGAGCCCATTCTTCTCTGACAATCTTAGCCGTAATGCCGATGTCAGCTAAATTACTTTGAATAATAACCGCAACAGTTTCTGGGTCTGGCATATATGGACGAGCAACAGGCATTGTCCATAATTCGATTTCCAGTCCATCTGCATAACCAGCTTCGGCTAATAGCTCCTTCGCTTTGTCAACATCATATGGATAGCCTTCTATTTCATCGTTATACCCCATATAGCTTGGAGGTAATGGGTTTTTAGCTGGTACAGCATACCCAGCATATAAGGCATCTGCAATCGCTTCACGGTCGATAGCATAACTGATGGCTTGACGTAGTGTTTTATTTGTAAATGGTTCCTTTTCAACATTAAAGCCAACATAACCAAAGTTATTCTCTGCCCGTTCGTGAAGAATTAGATTTTCATCTGTTTCAACGCCGGCAGCATCATCTGGATTTAATCCATCCATAATGTCAATTTCTCCAGAACGAAGTGCGATAAGGCGCGCCGCGTTATCCGGAATAACCGTAAATACGACACGGTCTAATTTTGGCTGCCCCTCGACACGATAGTCTTCAAATTTCTCTAAAACTATGGAATCATCCTTACTCCAGCTGACAAATTTAAAAGGACCAGTACCCACTGGATTTTCATTAATTCTTGAACCAAATTCCTCAAGAGCAGCTGGTGACGTAATAGCAAAGTAGGACATCGCCATATTCTGTAAGAAGAACCCTAAAGGTCGATTTAAGACAAATTCGATTTCATGATCATTGATGACGTTAATTTCCTTAATGACATGCCCCTCATCTCCTTTGTACCCGCCAAACATCGTTCCGTACATGGAGTAGACGTAGCCATCATCTGAAAAGGAATAATCGTGTTCTGGATCTGACCAACGTTCAAAGTTAACCTTAACTGCCTCTGCATTAAACTCTGTTCCGTCATGGAATGTTACCCCTTCTTCTAAATAAAAGGTATAGGTTAACCCGTCCTCAGAAACTTTCCAGTCGTGGGCTAACGAAGGAACTACCTCAAAAGATTCCTTATCAAAATCAAGTAACCCTTCTAACACCTGCTTTGTTACCCTAGAGGATTCCCCATCTGTTGTACTACCAGGGTCAAGACTCTCTGAATCACCACCACGTGCAAAGATTAGAACTTGATCCCCGCCACCAGCTGCTGCTTCTTCGGTTTCGTTTTCCGTATCATCTGTTTCGGTAGAGTCAGTATCTGTTGGATTGTCTGTTTCCTCAGTCTCATTGCCACCACTACATGCAGCCAATAATAAAAGAAAAGCTAGAAATAGTGTGATAAACAGTGATTGTTTAAACTTCACATAAATTCCCCCTATTAACATTTTAATATTGTAATATTTCATTGCGCTGTCTCATTGTATAAATGACAGGCAACAAAATGATTAACCTCAACTGGTTCAAACTCAGGCCTTACCTGTTTGCAAATCTCCATCGCCATCGGGCATCTGGTGTGAAATGCGCAGCCAGAAGGTGGATTAGATGGACTTGGAACATCACCTTGCAATATAATTCTTTCCTTTTCCACATCCGGGTCAGGTACTGGTACAGCGGAAAGAAGTGCTTTTGTATATGGGTGTTTCGGTTCATCGTAGAGTTTGTCTTTTTCCGTTAGTTCTACCAATCTACCTAAATACATAACACCTACACGATCACTGATATGCTTAACTACGCTTAAATCATGAGCGATAAAGACATAGGTTAAGTTAAATTGATCGCGTAAGCTTTCCATTAAGTTGAGAATTTGAGATTGTACGGAAACATCAAGTGCTGACACAGGCTCATCACAGATAATGAGTTTTGGGTTATTCGCTAATGCTCTTGCAATACCAATCCGCTGTCTTTGTCCCCCACTGAATTGATGTGGGTAGCGGGAGGCGTGATAGTTGCTGAGCCCAACAACCTCTAACAATTCCTTCACACGAGCTTTGCGTTCTAATTTGCTCATGCCATGAACTAAGAGAGGCTCGCTAATAATCTTTTCCACGGTATGCCTCGGGTTTAAAGAAGCATACGGATCTTGGAAAATGATTTGCATATCTCGGCGTAGCCTTCTCATCGATTCGGCGTTCAGCTTCGTTACGTCCTGCCCTTCAAATTTTACTTCTCCATCAGTAGGTTCAATCAGTCGGAGTATGCTTTTTCCGGTTGTCGATTTACCACAGCCGGACTCTCCAACGATTCCTAATATTTCTCCGGGGTTAACGGTAAATGAAACATCATCTACTGCCTTTACCTCGCCCACCTTTTTTCCAAGCACCCCACCACGGATGTCAAAGTATTTCTTTAAATGATTAACTTCTAATATTGGATTGTGCATCATGTACTACCTTCCTTTCTCCATCGTTTAATAAAAAGCACCGGCTGGAACGATTGTTAGCTAAGGAAAATAGTTCGGGAGTTTCTGTACTGCAACGTTCAAAGGCGAATTCACAACGATCTTTGAACCTGCAGCCGTTCATCCCCATCTTGGGTTTTGGAACCGTACCAGGGATGGAGTATAGTTTTTGATTTTTTTCATGGAGTTTTGGAATGGAGCGGATTAGCCCCTTCGTATAGGGATGTGTTGGATCTTTTAATATCTCTCGGGTGGTGCCTTCTTCTACTACTTGACCAGCATACATAACCACTACTCGGTCACAGATTTCAGCTACGACACCGAGGTCATGTGTAATCAATAAAATAGCAGTATCCTTCTCTTTATTTAACTTCTTCATGAGGTCTAGAATCTGAGCTTGTATCGTCACATCTAATGCGGTTGTTGGTTCATCGGCAATCAGTATCTCTGGATCACAAGACATCGCGATGGCAATCATCACCCGCTGTCGCATACCACCGGATAATTGATGTGGATATTCGTTCATGACTTCCTCTGCGCGTGGTATTCCTACTAGCTTAAGCATCTCAATCGACTTTTGGTTAGCTTTATTTTTAGATACCTTTTGATGGATTCGAATTGCCTCGCGCAACTGATTACCAATTGTGAATAATGGGTCTAACGAGGTCATTGGTTCTTGGAATATCATAGATATTTCATTACCTCGTATGTCTTTGATTCTTTTCTTTGATGCTTTTAGAAGATCTTCATCTTTAAAATAGATGGACCCTCCTACGATTTTTCCGGGAGGACTGGGTACCAATTGCATAATCGATAGAGAGGTAACACTTTTTCCACAGCCTGATTCACCGACAATGCCAACTACTTCTCCCTTATGTACAGTAATACTTACACCATCTACAGCAGGAATTTCTCCTTGATCGGTAAAGAAGTGTGTATGTAGGTCTACAATTTTTAGAACTTCATCTGACACACAAGTAACCCCCTTTGGTCGTTGCTTTTCTAGACCTTTTTAAGTAGCATATTGAATTTTTGCTTGTGATATTACTAGGTGAGTAAAATTAGCTATAAACCTCCCTGGATTTGCTTCATGCGCTGTTTCTGCCACCCAAGGAATCCTTGGAGCAAAGCGACAACCTTCACGTGGCAATTTTTGTAATGAAGGTACAATACCTTGAATAACATGCAATTTATCTTGTCCTTCTTGTGTATTTGGAACAGAGTTAAATAATGATCTCGTATATGGATGTAATGGTTCTTCAAACAGAGTCATGACGTCTGCAATTTCAACGATTTGCCCGGCATACATCACTGCCACCCTGTCTGCCATTTCAGCAACTACCCCTAGATCATGGGTAATAAGAACTATACCAGAATCCAAATCATCCTTTAAATCTTTAATTAAGTCTAATATCTGAGATTGTATCGTAACATCAAGAGCAGTTGTTGGCTCATCCGCAATGAGTAATTCCGGATCATTTGCTATAGCAGTTGCGATAACTACCCTTTGCCTCATCCCCCCAGATAACTCATGCGGGAATTGCTCATACACATGTTCTGGACGTGGAATTCCAACTTTACTTAGTAGATCAATTACCTTTTCTTTACGCTGATTCTTGGTAAGGTCTTTTTTATGAAGGAGTAATGTTTCTCCTATTTGATTACCGATATTCATTAATGGATTAAGGGCAGTTAATGGATCCTGGAAAATCATACCCATATCATTCCCGCGTAGCTTATTCAGCTTTGACGCAGTCATTCCGACTATGTTTTCTCCTTTGAATAAAATCTCTCCCTCCATCTTTGCACGATTATGTAATCCCATAATAGAGAAGGCTAATGCACTCTTACCACAGCCAGATTCCCCAACAATGGCTAGCACTTCGTTTTTATTTACCGTAAGTGAAACATTATCCACCGCTGCATAATAATCGTCCTTAATCCGGAAAGATGTCTTCAAATCTCTGATTTCCAATAACTTCTCTGCCAACCTTAATCCCCCTAACTAAAAATTGCAAAAATTTAATATATAAATGTTTTATTAACATATTAAAGAGCAGATATTCATGTTGTATAGCGTCTAGTAGTGTCTGCCCCATTATTTATAGTATTAATTTTCCAAAAATTTAAGTCATTATCTATCACAGTAGATATGCCATTTCGCTACTTTCGTAATAAAACTGTAACATATTATTTATTTTTTTAAAGTATATATTATTTTCTGAGTTTTAACAAGCTTTTTTTTAACATTTTTTTAAAAGTTTTTAGATAATTAGTTCTATTACTTATAGCTAAAAGCCGTTACATTGTTGATAATTATAGGGATTTATACGGAGAAGAATATAACTAAAAAAGCCCGGGTGGGGGCATCTCCTACCAGGGCGGAATCATCTTTCTCCTGTTTAGCTCATCTCCTCTCGGGGTGGGTTTATCTCTTCTGTTTGGGCTCATCTCTTCACAAGACGGACGCATCCTCCCGCTATTTGGGCCCATCTCCTCCCCACGTGGGCCTATCTCACCAAATTTCAGTCGCATGCTGCTTCAAGTAAAAATAAAAAACTCCCATTCGCTCATCTTTCTACGAATGGAAGTTTTGCTTATGCTAGCGGGAAAGATATTCAACCCTTCCTCTCTACCAAAAAAGAAGCCACACTAAGTGACTTCTTTTTCGCTATTATTATTCAGCTGCTTCAGCTTTTTCTTCTGTTACACCAATTTGGTAACGTTGAAGATCTGATTCAGGATCAAGTGTATAGTTCGTTACACGGTTATTTACTGGAACGATTTTTGCACGATATAGAGTTGGGAACAACGGAATGTTATCAACCATTAGTTGTTGCCACTTGTCGTATACTTCTTTACGATATTCTGTGTCCATTGCTTTCATAGAAGAACCTTCAGCTAATAGCTGATCATTTTCTTCATTAGTCCAACGTGGGTAGTTAGCATTTGAGTTCCCAGCAAAAATACCAGCAGGGTTTACATCAGTACCAGTACCCCAAGCACCTTGGAAAATATCAATTTCTGGATCATCTTCTTTTATACGATCATAGAATGAGTTGAATTCTAATAAACGACCATCAACTAATTGTACATTTAGACCTACTGCACCCCATGATTGGATGTAGTATTGAGCTAGTGGCTCAGCAGTATCTCCACCAGACATTGATGCAAAGTTAATAACTAATTTTTCACCGTCTGGAGTTTCACGGAATCCATCACCATCAACATCTTCATATCCAGCTTCATCTAGAATACGATTTGCTTCATCTGGATCGTATGTTGGTGTTTCAATATCAGGATTATGATATTCTGGGAAGAATGGAATGATTAATGATGTTGCATTCCAACGTAACCCATTATAGAAGTTGTCACCAACTGCATTATTATCTACAGCATACCACATTGCACGGCGTAGATTTACGTCCGCCATTTTAGCATTAGGGTCAACCTCTACTTGACCTTCTTCAGCATCCCATTTACCTAATTTAAAACCAATGTATGTGTATGCATTATCAATAGATCCTAAGAATTCAACATTAGACATGTTTGCATTATCCAGGAATTGATCTGTTGGGAAGCTATTGACCATGTCAACGCCACCAGTTTTTAATTCTTGAACTACTGTAGAAGGAGATACCACTTTCACTGTAACTTCTTCTAAAGCAGGTGTACCTCTCCAGTAGTCTTCATTTCTTTTTAATACAACAGACTCACCAGGTACAATTGATTCTACTTTATATGGTCCCATTCCGATCGGATTTTTACGAACCGCATCAGATTCTTCCATTTCTTTTACATCCATATCACCGAAGATGTGTTTTGGTAATGCATATGGCCAAATTCCTCCAGTAATAAGAGAAGGACCACCTTCTTTAAAGGTAATTTGTAATGTCTTATCATCAATTACTTTAATACCAGAAATGGTATCTGTTTCACCATCATGATACTCTTTCATTCCTTCAATGTTTTCAAAGTCAGACCCATAACGGATACCATCATAGTCTGGATGACCGATAACATAGTGAACAAATTCCCAATCCTCAGCTGTTACAGGTTTACCATCATGCCAGTTAACACCGTCTTTAATTTGTAAAGTGTACACTTTACCAGTGTCATCCACTTCCCAAGTGGCAGCACCATCTTGTGTGTACGTATAGCTAGCATCTGAGTCAAATAAAGGCTCATCAAACCATGCAATTACTTCATAGTCAGGATTACCTGAATAGAAGTTGAAGTTAAATGTACCTTCTAGTACCGTATCTGACACGATACCATAAGTTAGTGAACCATTTTCAAGTTCTTCACCATTGTTTGAAGCAGTCATATTGAAATCGTCAATATGGAAGATACCATCTTCATTTGCTTCCGTGTTTTTGTTATCTTCTGAACCATTATCCCCTTTGTCCTCAGAAGACTCATTGTCACTACCGCCGCCACATGCAGCAAGTGCAAGCAATAATACGAGCATAAGAGCTAAAAGCCATTTGCTTGTCTTTCTCATCATAGTTGCCTCCCTATTTTTATAGATATAGTTTTCCTTGGCCATCCCGTTGACGCGGCCAAGGAGTAACAAGTACAGATTTTTTATCCTCTTCTTTGTCTTGCGTCTGTTGCACGTTTTAATGCTTGTCCAACATTATTAATAGACAACATTAGAAGTAAAATTAATACCGAAGCAGGCACCCAAATCCACCATCTATATTCTAATGTTTGTGGATTGGTCGCATAGCTTAATAATGTACCTAAACTAGGCGTGCTCTCTGGGAAACCAAATCCTAAGAATGATAGACCTGATTCTAGACCAATATTAGCAGCTAAGTTTAATGTCATCGTTACAATAATAAGTGAGCTACAGTTTGGTAGTAATTGTGTAAAGATAATTTTGAAATTAGAGCTACCAAGTGTTTTCGATGCTTGGATATAATCTAATTCCTTTTCCTGTAAAGCCTTCGATCTGATCAAACGGGCAATTCCCATCCAGAGAAATGCCGTCATAATGAGAGAGAAGGTCCATACACTATACTTTGGTACAATTGCAACGAATGCAATGACAATCATCGTAAACGGTAGGATTAAGAAGAAATCCAAAATACGCATCATGATATTATCAATATGACCACCAAAGTAACCAGCGATTAAACCATAGGCTATCCCAATAATTCCCGTCATAGCTGTTACAAGTAATGCAATCGATAAGGAATTCTTTGTCCCAATAATTAATTGTCCAAAGATGTCACGACCACCGTAATCAGTACCTAAGATAAAATCTTCACCCGGCGGCTCATAGATGGATAACAAGTCTACTGTTACAATTTCATCTTGGTCTAATATAAGGGATGTACCATATACAAATGCCATAATTAAGATTAAGAAGATTAAAGAGATTAATGCTAGCTTATCTCGAACTAGCTCACGCCAGATTATACTCATACCAGAAGGGCTTTTTATCGGTTCCTTCGTTTTCAATTCTTCTGCTTTATTGTTTTCCATTTATTTCACCTCACGATTACCTATTCTTATTTAATACGAATTCTTGGATCTACAATACTTAAGATAATGTCAGATAATAATGCCCCAACAATCGATGCAACACCGAATAATAATGTAGTTGCAGTTAATACCGTGTAATCACGTAAGCTAATGGATTCTACTAATAATTGACCCATTCCCGGATATCCAAAAATGTTCTCAATGAAAATAGAGCCACCAATTAACCCCGTAATCTCAAATCCAAAGAATGCCGCAATCGGTAAAAGTGAGTTTCTTAAAATATGGCGATTATAGACTCGTCTCTCAGAAGCCCCTTTTGCTCTAGCTGTTAAAATGAAGTCTTTGTGCTTCGTATCAACAATTTCATTACGTAAATATTGAATCGTACTATATGTTGTAATTAGTGCCATGGACAATGCTGGTAGTAACAAGTGATAAAGTTTGCTCATAAAGTAGTCAAACGTTCCAGGTTCAAGCCCCGGTGTTACACTACCACTAGTTGGGAACCAACCTAATTGGAAACCGAATAACCAAAGCATTACAAGTGCAAAAATGAATAATGGTGTAGCAAAGCCAACATACGTATAACCAGTAATCAATTGATCACGCCATGTATCATTGTATCGGCCACTAACAATACCTAGTGGAATAGCGATCAGATAGGTGAAGAGTAATGTTGCTACCGATAACCAGAATGTATTGACAATACGTTGCCCAATTAGTTCTGTAACAGGCATTTTAAAACGGAACGATTGTCCTAAATCACCCTGAAGCACGCCTCCCATCCATCTTACGTACTGTTCATGCCATGGGTCATTCCAACCCAAATTTTCACGAATCTCTTCCAGTCTTTTTGGATCAACATTCGGGTCAATTTGCCCTGATAGTGCATCCCCTGGCATTAATTGTGCTAGTACGAAAATTAAAATACTAAGAACAATTAATTGAGGAATCATAATTAATGTACGACGTAATGTAAATTTCCACATATTATCAACCTTTCTCAGGTAAAGCCACTAAATGCGTGTCAGACACTGGCTGTAATTTATAGGCTAAACCTTCCTCATCAAAGTAATCATTGTAGGATTGTTCGTATTCCATTTTTACTTCTTCACGGAATTGACGTTTTTCCTCACGTTTTTTAGGATCAATATCCGGAATTGCCGCCACTAAGCGCTTCGTATAAATATGCTGAGGATTGTTAAAGATGTCCTCTGCAGTACCTGCTTCCACATAGCGACCTTTGTACATAATTCCGATATCATCACACATGTGCTTGATTACTCCTAAGTCATGGCTAATAAACAGATATGTTAAATCAAGTTCCTTTTGAATCTCTTTCATAAAGTTTAATACTTGAGCTTGCACCGAAACATCTAGTGCTGAAACTGGCTCGTCCGCAATAATAAGTTTTGGTTTTAATGCGATTGCTCTAGCGATACCAATACGTTGACGTTGCCCACCTGAGAATTCATGGGGATATTTTAAAATACTTTCAGGACTTAATCCGACTAGCTCCAATAATTCTTGTACTCTCTTACGCTCTTCTTTACGAGTTAAATTTTCAAAGTTACGTAGCGGTTCAGATACGATGTCTACCACACGTTTTTTCGGGTTTAATGATGAATATGGGTCTTGAAAAATCATTTGAATATTTTTACGCGCTTCGGAACGGCCACGTGCAATATTCGTTATATCCTGACCATCAAACATAACTTTTCCGGATGTAATCGTATTTAAACCGATAATGGATCTACCAGTAGTTGTTTTACCAGAACCAGATTCTCCTACTAAACCATATGTCTTTCCTTTTTCTAAAGTGAATGATACCCCATCAACAGCCTTTATATGTCCCACTGTTCTACCGAAAATACCACCCTTTATTGGAAAGTGAACTTTTAAATCATTTACCTCAAGATAAGACATGTTGTTCCTCCTTGCTTTCATCAGGGAAGCTAAAGTGCTTGTAGCATGTACAACGAACATGGTGCCCTGGTGTTACTTCTTTTAGTTCCGGATTTTTTTCATGTGCTGATTCATCTACCCAAGGTATTCGAGCACTGAAACGACATCCTTCTCTTGGCAGATTCTGAAGGGAAGGTACAATCCCTTGAATAACATGTAATTGATCCTGTTTTGTATTACCATTCGGTACGGAATTCAATAATGATCTTGTGTATGGATGTAATGGATTTTCAAATAGTGTTTGTACATCTGCAATTTCAACAACTTGTCCAGCATACATTACTGCTACTCGGTCTGCCATCTCAGCAACTACCCCTAGATCATGGGTGATAAGAATAATACCTGAATCCATTTCATCTTTAAGCTTATTGATCAAATCTAAAATTTGTGATTGGATCGTAACGTCTAGTGCTGTTGTTGGCTCATCTGCAATTAGTAGTTCGGGCTCATTTGCGATTGCCATTGCTATCATGACACGTTGACGCATACCACCTGATAATTCATGTGGAAACTGGTTAATAACATGTTCCGCACGAGGGATACCAACTTTATTCAATAAATCTAATACTTTTGCTCTACGTTCATTCTTGGACATATTCTTATTGTGTAGAAATAAGGTTTCTCCAATCTGCTCACCAACCTCCATTAATGGGTTCAATGAAGTTAGTGGATCCTGAAATATCATACCTAAATCTTTACCACGTACCTTGTTTAATTCTGAAGGAGTCATTTTGGCAATGTTCTTGCCTTTATATAAGATTTCTCCTTCAATCTTCGCACGAGTATGAAGCCCCATTATGGAGAATGCTAAAGCACTTTTACCACAACCAGATTCTCCAACAATGGCAAGAACTTCATTCTTATTAACCGTTAAAGATAAATTATCCACCGCAGCATGATAATCGTCTTTGATGCGGAATGAGGTTTTTAAATTTTTGATTTCTAGAAGCTTTTCTGACATTTTTTTATCCCCCTATTTAGTAATAGTAGGCCCAAGACATTATGCCTTTTTAGGGTGTACTTTTTTACAGTATTTATGATATAGGCTAACCTTAGTATTGTTTAAATTATTCTGATAATTTAGTGTTATTGGAATTACGTGATGAAAACTATTATACTACCAAACTTTTTAGAATGCACGTCAAATTTAAAAAAAGATTAAAAAAACTTTTAAGGTAACATTTTGCAAAACTCCCAAAAACCCATGTATATCAACGGTTTTAAGGCTATTTATATTTCGACAAATTTCTTCATATTTTTTAACACCCTTGTAGTCTATTTGTATTATGATTAAATCTTCTAAATCTTCAGCGTCGTTAAATGATTGATTATTTAGTATAGTACTAATCCTTTTAACTTTCTAACGAATAAAAAGGAGCACATCCTCGATGGAATGTGCTCCTTTTACGCTTCTCATATTGGTATTATCCAAATAATCCAGAGAAAAACTGCCCAATTGCTTCAAATAATTTTTTGAAGAAGCTTCCTACATTGTCCCAAAATCCTTCGTCTGCTAAAATATCTTCTATTTTACCTTGGACTTTTGATGCAATATCGTTTAGCTGATTTTTTACTTGGTCAAAATCAATATCTAAATTACGCATTTTCTCAAACAAATTAATTAATAACTGGCGGTCTTCATCACTTAATGTTATTTCCAATTTACTTAACTGTTCTTGTACGATTCTTTCAATATCTTCTATAGATGCTGGGTTTTGTTCCGCAATAGCTTGCTTGATTTGCGTGATTAAATCACTTACTTGCTCAGATGTTAGTCCTGCATCCTTTACAAGATCTGTTGCGACATTTAATTCCTCATTAGCAAGCTCCATACGTTCTTTATCGAGCTCTACCCCTCCAACATCGTAAGCCTTATATATACCAGTCAAGGCAGAATGGCCAGTAACTTTGACAGGGGATGCAACAACAACCGTTGCATTCTCAACTCCAGCTGTAAGCAGGGCATTAGCGTACATTTCACTTGTTACTTCTGTAATATTGTCAGGAGTGATAATGGATACATTGAGCCCCACTCCCTCTTCTTCTATTGTTATCTTTGCCGAGGAGAACATTCGAGAATTCGGATTTCCTCCGATATACTTAGCCAAGTCTTCCCCTGTTACAGTGAAGATATCAACCATATCAGGGTTCGTTACCTCTAACAGGTCTTCCGTTTGTGCTTTTTGTTTGTCTGTTAAATTACCTCCATAAACAACAATCGGCACGCCAAGCTTTTCATTTATTGCCTCATCCGCACTAACAGGAATGACAAAGGCTGCAAATAAACTCACAATTAATGTATACAATACTGTTAGTTTCATAAATCGTTTCATACGTATACCCCTTCCTAGCTTATTAGATTGCTTGTCTTAAAAAATATTATTCTCTTACATTGATTATACCCAATATAACAAAAATATCACTTTTTTAACTGAAAAACTAATACTATATGGGAAAATTTTCATACTTCATAATCTTCCTATGTAAGAATTATTACTTTAAATTTATTTCGGTTTCCGGTATATTTAGGTTATCGAAATAATTATACAGAAAGAAGGCAAAAACCAATTAGTACGGAAAACTCCAATGCAAAACGTAATTTAGTAATCATGTGGTTTGCCAACTTCTTTATTGCCGGAAGTACCACAATGGTAATCCCCTTTCTTTCCTTGTATATAGATTCATTTGGAAATTTCTCTGATGTCTATGTTCAGAATTGGTCTGGCTGGGTATTTCTTGTTACCTTTATCGCTGCATTTATTTTTGCACCAATCTGGGGTAGAGTTGGGGATAAATATGGAAGAAAAAAACTATTAATCTTCTTTGCAAGTGGGATAGGATTATCTGTATTTCTAATGGGATTCGCTACAAATGTTTGGCAATTATTTATTCTCCGTCTTTTCATGGGGATTTTCACCGGTTTTATTCCGATGTCGCAAGCCCTTATTGCTACGCAAACTCCTAAGAACATAGCAGGAAAGGTACTTGGCACATTACAAACTGGTAGCATAACCGGAACACTGATGGGCCCACTTCTAGGTGGAGCGTTAGCAGATGCATTCGGTTATTCATCTACATTTAAATGGACAGCTATTACCATTATCCTTTCCGGACTTATTGTTTTATTCGGTATTAGGGAAGAACGTTTCGAATTTGCTACCGACAAAGACCATAAAGCATATTCCAGGAAGGAAGTGATTTTGCATATAATCAAACATCCAATTTTATTAGTTGTCATGCTCATTTCTGCTTTAGTACAAATTGCACACTTCTCTGTACAACCGATTCTCTCGTTGTACGTGGAAGAAATTCATGGTCCCGCTAATATAGCATTTTTCTCTGGTATTGCATT
This sequence comes from Ornithinibacillus proteolyticus, assembly GCF_039581225.1. Lineage (NCBI taxonomy): Bacteria > Bacillati > Bacillota > Bacilli > Caryophanales > Bacillaceae > Ornithinibacillus > Ornithinibacillus proteolyticus. Next base: position 98,851 of record NZ_JBCPXV010000009.1, read on the forward strand.
CTCTGCAGCCGGACTAGGTAATTTACTGATGTCCAGAAAATGGGGCAAATTAGGAGATCAACATGGGTATATAAAAATATTAATTGCCCTTCTTTTCATGGCGGGTATTGTTTATATACCGGGTGCGTTTGTCACATCTATTTGGCAACTTGTCATCGTTCGTTTCTTATTGGGTGTTTCTATCGGAGGAATTATTCCGTTAAGAATGGCTTATATCCGCCAAGAGGCACCGTTATCTATGCAAGGGGAAGTATTAGGGTACAATACAAGTCTCCGGTTCCTCGGCAATATCATTGGTCCCGCACTCGGAGGATTAATTGCTGGGTTTAATGGCATATCCACTGTTTTCTATGTAACTAGTGGACTATTAATTTTAAGTGGAGGATTTCTTCTATTCGCTTGGTATCGTTACGAGTACACAGTAGAGAAAACTCATTCGTTATCACAATAGAAATGACATTTCAATAGAATTTCTTCATATCGACTGTGATAATTCATACTTTTCTAAAAAAAGAGGCTGGGACAAAACCCCAGTAAATAATTAAAGACGTAGCGCTAACCATTTAAAATGGTAAGTGCTACGTCTTTTTTAATATTCTTACTCTTTTTAGTAAACAAAAAGGACACCCTCTGATAAAATTAAAGTAACCACACAATAACCTATCAGGAGGTAT
>NZ_JBCPXV010000090.1:0-2500 GCF_039581225.1 Ornithinibacillus proteolyticus
TTTTTTGGAGAGTTTGATCTTGGCTCAGGACGAACGCTGGCGGCGTGCCTAATACATGCAAGTCGAGCGAGTGAAATTAACTGATCCCTTCGGGGTGACGTTAATGGATCTAGCGGCGGACGGGTGAGTAACACGTGGGCAACCTGCCTGTAAGACTGGGATAACTCGCGGAAACGTGAGCTAATACCGGATAACACTTCGAACCACATGGTTTGAAGATGAAAGGCGGCGCAAGCTGTCACTTACAGATGGGCCCGCGGCGCATTAGCTAGTTGGTGAGGTAACGGCTCACCAAGGCGACGATGCGTAGCCGACCTGAGAGGGTGATCGGCCACACTGGGACTGAGACACGGCCCAGACTCCTACGGGAGGCAGCAGTAGGGAATCTTCCGCAATGGACGAAAGTCTGACGGAGCAACGCCGCGTGAGTGATGAAGGTTTTCGGATTGTAAAACTCTGTTGTTAGGGAAGAACAAGTACAATAGTAACTGATTGTACCTTGACGGTACCTAACCAGAAAGCCCCGGCTAACTACGTGCCAGCAGCCGCGGTAATACGTAGGGGGCAAGCGTTGTCCGGAATTATTGGGCGTAAAGCGCGCGCAGGCGGTCCTTTAAGTCTGATGTGAAAGCCCACGGCTTAACCGTGGAGGGTCATTGGAAACTGGAGGACTTGAGTGCAGAAGAGGAGAGTGGAATTCCACGTGTAGCGGTGAAATGCGTAGAGATGTGGAGGAACACCAGTGGCGAAGGCGACTCTCTGGTCTGTAACTGACGCTGAGGCGCGAAAGCGTGGGGAGCGAACAGGATTAGATACCCTGGTAGTCCACGCCGTAAACGATGAGTGCTAGGTGTTAGGGGGTTTCCGCCCCTTAGTGCTGAAGTTAACGCATTAAGCACTCCGCCTGGGGAGTACGGCCGCAAGGCTGAAACTCAAAAGAATTGACGGGGGCCCGCACAAGCGGTGGAGCATGTGGTTTAATTCGAAGCAACGCGAAGAACCTTACCAGGTCTTGACATCCTCTGACCACCCTAGAGATAGGGCTTTCCCTTCGGGGACAGAGTGACAGGTGGTGCATGGTTGTCGTCAGCTCGTGTCGTGAGATGTTGGGTTAAGTCCCGCAACGAGCGCAACCCTTATTCTTAGTTGCCAGCATTTAGTTGGGCACTCTAAGGAGACTGCCGGTGACAAACCGGAGGAAGGTGGGGATGACGTCAAATCATCATGCCCCTTATGACCTGGGCTACACACGTGCTACAATGGATGGTACAAAGGGCAGCAAAACCGCGAGGTCGAGCAAATCCCATAAAACCATTCTCAGTTCGGATTGCAGGCTGCAACTCGCCTGCATGAAGCCGGAATCGCTAGTAATCGCGGATCAGCATGCCGCGGTGAATACGTTCCCGGGCCTTGTACACACCGCCCGTCACACCACGAGAGTTGGTAACACCCGAAGTCGGTGAGGTAACCTTTTGGAGCCAGCCGCCTAAGGTGGGACCAATGATTGGGGTGAAGTCGTAACAAGGTAGCCGTATCGGAAGGTGCGGCTGGATCACCTCCTTTCTAAGGAATAATTAAGGAAACCGACTAAGTTCGCCACGTCCTGTGGCAACGTCGGCATGACCTGCATCCTGCAGGCCTAAACATACTGTGTTGTTTGGTTCAGTTTTGAGGGAGTAAATTCCTCGAAATGTACCTTGAAAACTAAATAAGAGTAACAACGACATCAAACTTTAAAGCAAGGCTATTAATATAGTGAAACGCTTATTCATAATTAGTTAAGTGAATAAGGGCGCACGGTGGATGCCTTGGCACTAGGAGCCGATGAAGGACGGGACTAACACCGATATGCCTCGGGGAGTCGTAAGTAGACTTCGATCCGAGGATTTCCGAATGGGGGAACCCACTGTTCGTAATGGAACAGTATCCATATCTGAATACATAGGGTATGGAAGGCAGACCCGGGGAACTGAAACATCTCATTACCCGGAGGAAGAGAAAGCAAATGCGATTTCCTGAGTAGCGGCGAGCGAAACGGAAACAGCCCAAACCAAAAAGCTTGCTTTTTGGGGTTGTAGGACACTCCATGTCAGGAGTTACAAAGGAATTCCTTAGATGAAGATACCTGGAAAGGTAAGCCGCAGAAGGTAACAGCCCTGTAATCGAAAAGGAATTCTCTCCGGAGTGTATCCTGAGTACGGCGGAACACGTGAAATTCCGTCGGAATCCGGGAGGACCATCTCCCAAGGCTAAATACTACCTAGTGACCGATAGTGAACCAGTACCGTGAGGGAAAGGTGAAAAGCACCCCGGAAGGGGAGTGAAATAGAACCTGAAACCGTGTGCCTACAAGTAGTCGGAGCACGTTAATGTGTGACGGCGTACCTTTTGTAGAATGGACCGGCGAGTTACGATTGTATGCGAGGTTAAGTGGAAGACACGGAGCCGTAGCGAAAGCGAGTCTGAATAGGGCGAATTAGTATGCGGTCGTAGACCCGAA
>NZ_JBCPXV010000091.1:0-4600 GCF_039581225.1 Ornithinibacillus proteolyticus
ATCTTGCTAAGGCTATCAGCGAGGTATCTTGGTCACAATTTCGCACAATGTTGGAATATAAAGCAAATTGGTACGGAAAACAGGTTGTGATCGTAGCGAAAAATTTCCCTTCCAGTCAGCTTTGTTCCACGTGTGGTCATAAGTATAAAGACGTTAAAAATCTTGCTTTGCGTGAGTGGGAGTGTCCTACGTGTAAAACCCGTCACGATAGAGATATTAACGCAAGTTTGAATCTTCGTAACGAAGCATTACGATTAACCGCAGGAACTGCGGGGATAGCCTAATCCATAACTAACTAATAGGTTGGTGTTCTTAGGAATCCCCCACTTCAATCAGACCATAAGGTCGATAAGTGGTGGGTAGTTCAAATTAACAAGCTTGCTGATATTGAATGTAGAGGTGCTAAAAGATCTAATTAAACAGTCCATGACATTTTTAAGAGAAACCTATCCGGACGCAAGTAACTAAAAGAGAGACTTAAGGAATGGTTCTATGATTGGGAGGGGAACAATTTGATTCGATTAATCCTAATGACTATAGTATTTCTCCTATTATACGGTTGTTCTCCTGACATAGAAAAAGAGGAAGTAATGTTATCTTCTGGTGTTCAATATATTGGCGATAATGAATCGATGGTACAAGCATTCGAAAAGCTTCCAACCCATGTAAAGTATTCCTCGGTGATTGATAACTCATTAGAAGAGTATAAGCTTGTCATCATTGAGCCTCATTATATAAAACAGATAACAAAAGAAAAATTAATCGAGTCTATTCAGGATGGCTTTTTCATCTTCTTTATTAATTTAGATGATAGGAATTGGATACAAGAGGCATATTTCGATCAGTTAGGTTATACGGAGAAGAAGTTTGATAAGGTATGGACAGAGCATATATACCTTCATAATGGTCAACTCCAGTCTGTTACTTTAAGTACTAATTCTGATATAGAGAACCAGCTACTACAATGGATTCAATACTTTGATCGGTATAAAGAAGGGAGCTTATAAGTGGGGATCGTAATGATACAGAGGAAGAATAATGGTTTTCGATTTCTTGATTTTTTAATATTGGAAGAAAAGGATATGAGTAGCTTTGAGATGCTAGCAGGATCCTATGCTATTTTACAATGCGAAGATAAGTTTTTGCTTTGTTTTAATAAATGGCGAAATCAGTGGGAAATTCCAGCCGGAAGTCGAGAGGGGCAGGAAAGTGCTAAGCAAAGGATTCCAATAATCTGAACGTTGCTCTGCTAGATACAAGTTCAAGATAAGGAGAAGGGAGTTTAAAGGATGGAGGAGTGGAGAGGTTCAGCGGCTATTTGTATCCATAATAGGGAAGTGTTAATGGTTAGAGCAAAAGGGAGTAGCCAATGGGCAGTCCCTTCTGGTGGCATAGAGGAAGGAGAGACACCAGAGCATTGTTGTATACGGGAAGTGAAAGAGGAAACGGGCTACACTGTTACGATTAAAGAAGAAATTTATGTTAAAAAAGTTGTTAAGCGGGGTATTTCCGTTACGACACATTATTTTGTAGTGGATAGGATTAGTAACAGCAGTGGAATTAATGATCCTGACCAATTGATTGAGGAGATGGCATGGTTTTCATTAGAGGGTTTAGCGGTGATTGAGCATGCCTATCCTGAGGATGAAAAATTAATAGAAAAGTGCTTAAAAAGCCAGATGATAGATTAGTACTAACATCTGGCTTTTTTGTTGGCTTTTTTGTTTAATATTAGTAGCTGTATTCATGTGCGGAGGTGGCACCTTGCTGGTGTAAATAGTTGTATACATCACGATAAAATCGAATATCTATTTCTCCTGCAATATATTTCTTTTGATAGTAATCTAATATATCGTTCAATGTTTTAGGAGATTCTTTTCGTTCCATCTCATAGTCAGAAACTAATTCATTGATTAGCATATAATGCCCTCCTTATCAAAAAGTTGCTAGTACAACTGTATAACATGTATATGTTTCAGTGTGGGATATCATGATAAAAAGTTGCTAATTATTGGAGGGACTTACTTAAACGCTTTATGTGAAATGGTAAAAAATGAGGAGGAACGAGCGATGCTTCCTCCTACCAATCCTCAATATTCAAACGATAGCTCAGGTAATTCTATCGTTTTCAACATTTGCTTTTGCTTTAAATCATACACCTTCATTTGATCCCAAGATAAGGTGTAAAGGCTATCTTCTACCGAAACAATTCTTTTAATCTCAGAAGTCCATTCTGGGTAGTTGTTAAACGTTTCCTGGTGTGTAATCGTATCCAGTAGACGAATCCCATCTGGGGTAATTTCATATAGTAATGCCCCTTCGAAAATAACACTGTATTCCTCGTAGCTTATATCACCTTTATGGACCGTCTTTGTTTCGGATAGTGTTGCAGGAAAGCCATAAATATTTTCGGTTGGATGCTTATACAGTACTTTGTGATTATAGAGTAGTTCAGAATAGGAACCACCTTGACCAATTACTTCTGAGAATTTTTCCTTCGGGTTGGTTGGATCGGTCACATCAAAGACGGAAATCTTTAATCCATTTGTAAGAACGATTGGTTCGTTCATGCCGTCTTCTTTTTCGACTTTCGTATCTTGCCCAAATCCTATGACATGATTCTCATCGAGCGGATGCAAGTAGTTACTAAACCCAGGAATCTTTAATTCTCCGAGAACAGTTGGATTCGATGGATCTTGTAAATCGATGACAAACAATGGATCTACTTCTTTAAATGTAACCATATAAGCTACTTCATCCATAAAGCGGACACTGTAAATCCGTTCGCCTTCTGCTAATCCCTCTAAAGCCCCAACAGGCTTTAAGTTTTCATCAAACGTATATAAATTGTTAGTAGATAACGATGCTTCATCCCAAGTATTCCCTTTAGTCGTCGCCACTCGGAATATTCCATTTCGTTCGTCCATTGCAAATTGGTTAACTAGTGTACCATTTACTATGGTTGATGCATGGTATGTTAACGTACCTTCTGCAATTTGGAACTGTGAAATTTCAGTATCTGCTTCCCTTGGTAGCCATATCATCATGTCACTTGAAGCAACTTCACTAGCATCGGTTCCATCATTTTCGGTTTCTTCATTTTCCATTTCCTTATATTTATTTACCGCTATATAAAGATTGTTATGAGACATATAGATTTGCTGAGATGCACCAAGGTAGGTCTCCATATTTGCTTCCTTTTCCATATCGTTAAGGTCTATGGAAGTAAGAATTAGAAATTGTTCTTCCGTACTATCTGGAAAGAAATACATATCAGGAAAAGCAACAGGTTTGCTTTCGTCACCAACAGTAGAATCCTTTATAAATGGCCTTACATCTACATCCTCATTGGAACTTAAAATATGGTATGGAGGGTATTCGTTAGCAATTAAATATAAATAACCATCTAGAATTCTGGATGAACTATAATATCCTTCTTGACTCACTTCACGAATTTGTTTTGGATTTTTAGGATCTTTGACATCATAAATTAAGGTAGAAGTCTGACTGAAGAAAATAGGCTCCGCACCCTTTAATTCCTTATCTCGGAGTGGTTCTGTTTTTTCTCCAATGACAATTAAAAGGTCTTGATATAGGTAAATTTCTTGTGGGTAATAATTCTTCACTTTTATTCGGCTTAATAATTGGCTGTTTTCCTTATCTGCTGAGGTGATGAGAATATCCCCATCACGTACGAAGAAAAGGGATTTGCCATCAGTCTTTATGATGTCTCCTTCATCTACTCCTTCTACTTGAATGTTTGTCATAGAGCTTTCACCATCTCCCGTATGACCTTTACTTGCATCAGCAGCACCATCAAGAGATTCCTCCTGCATGGTAGAGAAGCTTTGTTTTTCATTTTGTTGTGTCGTTCGTTCTTTCAATAACGTGAGAAGCTGTTTTTGATCTTTAATGTTAGGTAACTGTGTTACTGCAGTGAAAGCATGTTGTAATGGCTTAGCAAGTTTATCACCGTCTGCGGTTTTAACATCACTAGTAATGGTAATATCATACGATTTATCAACGGTATAACCATTCTCTGGTGCGAAAAGTGTTAGTATCGTGTATGAATCATTCCACTCTAACTCGGTTGGAATTCGTTCACCTTGATTATTAGTAACGATTACCGTTTCTTCCGTAAAGGTCTTTGGATCCATCGATTCTGAAAAGTGTATGGTCCAATCTTTAAATGTTGGAACAAAACTAGATGCAGATGGTATCTCTGCTGTAATTTTGTTAGAGAATCCAAACACCACGAGTAACCAAACACCAATAATGGAAATGATACTGATTAGTACTATCTTTTTATACACATTCTCCACCTCATTCGTATAGGAAAAATGAACCTTTACGAATAAGACGTAGACAATTTCCATAATGTTTCAAGATACCAATAAAATATCGTAATCGTAGCTCAAACGAAGATTTGCTTGATATGCTGATAAGGGGAAGGTAACCACAAAAAAGAAGAGTCTGGGACAAAAGAATTTATCTTAAAGGAAAAACCGAATGATGAGCAATGACCACGCTCCGGAAATATACTTCGCTTTCACTTCCAGTACAGGGGCGACATCTGCTCGATAAAACCATCGCAGTGTCT
>NZ_JBCPXV010000092.1:0-4490 GCF_039581225.1 Ornithinibacillus proteolyticus
GGGAGAGGAAATAATTGAACCTGAACTCACCGAAAGGGAAAAAGAAATAAGAAGGCTTCAATTCGAATTGGAGCAATTACAAAACGCTGAATAGGGCGTTATTTTTTATGTCTAAAAACAGGAGGAAGTCATGGATGAAACATTAATTCAATATTTTCTCACTCAAGGACCATTTGCGGTCCTTTTTGTATGGCTTTTTTATTCGAGCAGGAAAGAGTCGCAGGAGCGGGAAAAACAATTATACAAAACTATAGACGATCAAAACGAAGTGCTAAGAGGATTTAGCAGTAAGTACGACATTGTAATAAACAAGTTAGATGATATTGAAGAGCGTTTACCACCGAGGTAAGTGGTCTGTTCAATTCAAGAAAGGAGGAAAAAGGATGCAAAAAGAAATTGATAACCTGGTTGCTGTTATCAAAATAATGAATAACAGGTTAGAAAGATTAGAGAAAAAGATAGATGAGCTCGAAGAAGAAAAACGAGCTACATCTAAGAAAGAATTTGATGAATATGTTGATTATGTTAATTCCAAGTTAAACGAGCTTATCTAAAACGGTTTTTAATTTTAAAATCACGATCGATGTTTTCGTAAACATCTTTCCATATTTGTCTGGATAAAGTTCGGGAATCTAAAGCTTTATTCAGAATATCTGATATTGCTTTTTCGAGTTGAGGATGGTCAACTCCATTTTCTTTAAAAGTGTTTTTAACTAAAACAGAATAATCTTGTTGAAGCATAGCTTACACCTCCCTTCGAATTACATTATTCGACATAAAGGGAGGTTTTTCCTTTGAAGGAGGTGAAAAAGTCATGGAAATGTTAATGGATTACGTTGTATTAATCGTTTTAGCAATCTGTCTAGCAATCGGCTTTATCATCAAAAACAGCTTAGATTTTATCCCAAATAAGTACATTCCTTTGGTAATGGCTGTATTGGGTGTAGTGCTCAATGTTTGGATTAATCAGGGAGCCTTTACACCTGAGATATTACTTGGTGGACTAGCTTCTGGTCTTGCTAGTACAGGGGCATTTGAATTAGTAAAAAATATTAGGGAGGATAAATAATTATGAACATTAAAAAGCAATTAGTATCTCAAAACGTCATAAATAAACGCACACACGGTACTGGAAACCCTAAGAAGTACATTACAATACATCAAACTGGCAACACAAACAAAGGAGCTAATGCACAGGTTCACGCTAACCTCCAATCTAACCTTAACCCTAGAGAGGCTAGTTGGCATTATCAAGTTGATGACAAAGAAGTTATTCAGTCATTTGATGATAATGTGAAATGTTGGCATGCAGGAGACGGCAGAGGACCCGGTAACACAGAATCTATTGCTATTGAGATTTGTATTAATTCCGACGGTGATTACAAAAAGGCTGTAGAAAATGGCGCTAAATTAACAAAGCACTTGCTAGATAAATATAACCTTAGCATCGATCGGGTTAAGCAGCATTATGATTGGTCTGAAAAGAATTGCCCAGCACAAATTAGAGATAACAAAGATGGTATATCCTGGAGCGATTTTCTTAAGTTGGTGCAAAGTGAAGAAAAAGAAACTGTATCCTCTAGTGGCGTATACGTAGTGGAAAAAGGTGATACCTTATGGAGCATTTCTCAAAAATATAATACCACTGTTGACGTGTTAAAGAGTTTAAATAAAATAAGTGGTGACTTGATTGTTCCCGGTCAAAAAATCAAATTGCCAAGCGGTAGTAAAAAGGCAGCAACTAAGCCAGCTTTAAAAGTAAATGGCAAGGTCAAAGTTAAAAAATCTGCCACTAAGTACGCAACAGGTGAGAGTATTCCAAGTTGGGTAAAAGGGAAAACTTATACGATACAGCAAGTTAAATCGGATCGTGTGCTGTTAAAAGAGATTCTGTCTTGGGTATTCACTAAAGACGTAGAATAAAAAATGCCCCTATCCTTTATCGGGTGGGGGGCCACATTCTTTCCTTCCGTTCAAAACTCGTTGCCTTATCTCCATGCAAATACTCACTCATTAACTCTTCAGTCATTTTCTTTAATTCATCTGATGTAAACTCAACCACTTCTTTATTAATTTGGTACTTTCCAGCTCCGAGACGTTTAATGTCAATATGATGTTTTGATATTAGATCCGATTTTAATTCATAGTAATCTTTATGCATTCGTTCAATTATTGATTCCACCATATCCATGTATAAATTGCCGACTTCAAAACTTTTAAAACGTTCCAAGTCTTGTTTAAAGACCGTTACTGCAAGTGGGTAGGATATGTACTTATTGATTAGATCATTCATCGTCCTTCTCCACTTCTGCTAAATCTTGATTTAATCGTTCAATGGTTCTCCTAACGGCTGCTTTGTATTTCTCTGCTTCTTCGCTTTTGTCTGATTCAGTTGCAATTAACTTGTTTAAGAGCGCGTGTTCTTCTTTGTATAGCTGTGATTTATAATTGTTCATTTTTATTCTCCTTTATAAACCATATATCCTCAATATGTAAATTTAATTCTTTTGCTATTTTATATGCAAGCGGTAACTTCGGGATTTGGCCATACTTCACAATGTTATTGATTGTTGTCTTATTAGCACCTGTTCTTCTCACTAAATGCGCTTGTGTCATTCCTCTGTCATTCATTATCTCCGGTAATCTTGATTCCATTTCCATATTATCACCCATTATTTATTTCTACATAAAAATATAAATTCCTTTATTTACGAATGGACTGGTATATTTTTACGCATTAATACATAAATTCTAATATACGCTTTGATTGTCGCGCTACGAAAATTAATACGAAATGCAGAAGCCTTGATGCAACTGACACTAGAACAATACGAATGTATTCGTTAAACAAGGGACTATCTTTACAAGATACTAAGAAAGGGGGTGCTGGCGATACTCTTTGAAATACTTTCCACTGCAAGTATGGCCGGAATTACTGGAGCTAGTTATTATTTTCAAAATAAAAATGCCACTAATGACCATGAGAAAATTAAAATCATTGCGGATGAAGCTGGGTTAAAAACAAGAGAAGGAGGCATTAGAATCTACAGAAAGAGAAAGCACGACAAATACACGGAGTACGTTTATAAAATTCCTCTAGGACTCTCTTTTAAAGATTTCGAGGATAAAAAGCACTTGTTTATTGATGGCCTAAATAATAAAAGTCGTCCTGATCTAAATCTAGCAAACTTAAAGAATATTAATTGGAAAGGCGATGTATTAAAGCAGCTGCAGGACATTTTAAACAATCGTATAAAGTTAGATAAACAAATTGAAATGGAATATGACGGAATGCTGCGATTCAAAGTTTACGAGGAAGGATTAAAGAAACGATATGACTTAACTGAAGATATATTGAAAAAGTGTAAAGCCTGGACTGTTCCTATAGGTGTATCGTATAAAGAAATCATTTATCATGATTTTGAATCGGAATCGGGTTCTCATATTCTATTTGGCGGTGCAACAGATACAGGAAAAAGCACAACATTAAACGTCATTATTAACTCTCTTTTATACAATCAACCAGATGATGTAGAATTTACTCTTATCGACTTAAAGGGAGGATTAGAATTTGGTCCGTATGAACATCTAAAACAAGTGAAGCGATTTGCTACAGATGTCGATAGTGCTGAAAAGGTATTAAAAGAAGCTAAATTTGATATGGCTAGCACGTTTGAAATGTTGAGAAGAAAAGGAAAGAGAAATGTTAAGCTAGCAGGCATTAAAAAACGTCACTTTATCATCATTGATGAAGCTGCCGAATTAGCTAGTGAAGGAGAAACAGATAAAGAGGTGAAAAAGAAGAAAGTAAACTGTGAGAAATATATTAAAGATATTGCTCGTAGGGGGAGAGCAAGTGGAATGAAGTTGATCTACAGCACACAGAATCCAACATCAGAGGTTATAGGCTCGCAAATCAAGAGGAACTTAATTACTCGTATTTGTTTACCAGTAGATACTTCAACCGCAAGCATTGTTGTATTAGATGAAGGTGGCGCAGAAAAATTACCACTTATTCAGGGAAGGGCAATCTATAAAAGGCACCGTTCAACAACCATGCAAGCATTTTATATTAATGATGATTTGATTAAGAAAAATATTAAATCGAATAAGGAGGGATTGGGTGCATCCGGCAAAGGTGTTACACCGAGAAAGACAGGAACAAATTCTATTAAGTCTGAAACATCTAGATTATCTAACTCGAAAACAAATTCAGAAACTCCACGATTTGAAATCAGATAGGAATGCTCAGCGAATACTAAAAGGTATGGAGCCTTATGTAAATTATTTTTATGACGGTCAGAGAATCTATTATTTAAGTAAAGAAGGCCGAGAAAAGATTAACTGTAATACCATCCGCACTAAAATAACCACAGCAAAACATTACCTAATGCGTAATGACCTCTATATACACCTCAAACAACCAGCTAACTGGCGAAATGAAGTAAAAATGATCAGTGGGGAGGGAACAAAAGGCGAGATAGTCATTA
>NZ_JBCPXV010000093.1:0-4373 GCF_039581225.1 Ornithinibacillus proteolyticus
CCCATAGGTGTGCCCATTAATTATACAAAGGTATTAGTGGTAAACGCTTGTCATTTGATGGTACATTTTTTGTCATTCGGTGGTAAAAAACATGGCAAGGTTGGTACATTTCATTGGCCGTAATCACTAACATATAGATGTACAAATTCGCTCGTTTAATGATGTACATTTTTGATTTTCTCTGTATATTACAACTTTACATGGAGAGGCGGGTATGATAGCCTATTATTAATATTTTTGTGTAAATAAGTGTGTCTTTTTATCTAGCAAAAACTGTCTACTCTAGTTTAGCAGTCACAGCATATTATAGCCGATACTGTTCTTTAAATGATTTTTAATATAGAAATGGAGATATTCCCTAGGCAGTTACTTTCTAAATTACGAGATAGAATGCGTTTCTACTTTTTTCTTTTCTTCTTTTTCTTCTAACCTTTTTTTGTATTCAATCATATCTTTAATCATGTTTTTATAATTTGCATCTACAATTTGAGTCACTCTAATTAACAACATGGAAGTAAAGGAAAGTAGTGATAATGCTACAGCAAAATTCTCAGAATAATAATGAATGGAACCAAATATTCCTATTCCAAAGAGAATAATACCACTAATTGTTATTAATCTATGGATTATCGGCATGTGAAGAAGATATTTTCTCTGTGTACCAATATCGTTTTTTATTAGAAGTAAATAAAGATATTCGATATTGTATTTCTCCAAATTATCCTCAAGACGCTCATTTTTCGTTAAGAGACCTATTGTAGTTTTGTACAGAGTAAATAACATTTGTTTTACCAATAATTTCAACCCATTGAACAGTAATGATGTTTTCTTTTTTAAAAAACCTTTCACTTTTAGATAGTTTTTTTTCATAAAAAATTCCTCCCAATCTGATTTTACATTGTTATAAATCAAAAAAAAAACACCCTATGTGATCATAAATTTTAAGATCAATAGAAGTGGTTTTGATTTATATCATTCATATTATTTTAAATAGTTCTCACAAGTTTTTAGGCTTTCTATTACATTACCAGAAGGGCTGGATAGAAAGAATAGGTTTTTGTTAGTCTTTTCCCCTGAAAGTAGGAGAATTCACTAACCACCCAAGTAGAGTGAGAAAAAACAAAGACTCAATAAAACCATAATAACATAATTCATTTAATTTGAATATGTCTATTAGTTAGCTTGCCTTTCTCTCTTTTAAAAGACACCAGAAGCTAGGCGCTTCACCAAACTCAACAGAATGTATCTTCTCTATTATTTTTGTTTTAATTTCCTGTTCAAGATCCTCACGTTCTTGGAAAGAAGTATTTCTAAGACTTTTTTTAATTTTGAAGTTGAAATCCTGGATGATTTTTTCTATTTGTTGATTCTTTTCTTCCATATTATCCCCCTAATAAATGGTTAGTTTAGTTGATCATATAATTTCTTGAGAGCTTTTCTATGTTGATTTGAGATGTTCTCTGGACTGGTATTAAGTAGATTTGCAACCTCTTTAAAAGGAGTGTTATTATTATTATAAACAAATTCTAGGGATTTCAAGTTATTTTGGTGTAAGTGTTTCTAAAGCTGAAAGTAATTCTTGTTTTTCTATCTGTTCTAATAAAGTTGTACCAAATACATTATCAAACGATAAGTGATTATTAGATTCAATTAGGTCTTTCGCAACAGTATCTGTTGCATTATCAGATGGTATGGACTGGTCAAGTGTTAAAAAGAAAATTCCTGTTAATTTTATTTACTTTTTTATCATAATCAATGCTAAATAAGTGAATGAGTTTACTAACATATTTAATTAATTTCACTTTGTTGTAATGCTCTTTAAATGCTTTGTCAACTTTCTTCTGATTTTCTTCTGATAAATTAGATACAGCTTCTCGTACTTAATTAACCTCCATAAATTCCTTCATTTTACATCTTTTAACTTCAAAAGTTCAACCCCTGAACTACTTAATCAATAATGAGGTTCTTTTTTATGCGAATTTTTGGAACACCTTAAATAAGTTGTAATTTTTTTGTAATATTTCGTAGAATTATGTCGAATCGATAAATAAGCACCAAAATTATACTGAACTTTCCCAATATCACTATCTCCCTCATGTGCTAATATTGAGATGAAGGGAGAGTGGAGAAGAATTACATCAACAATAGTCTAAATATTATAATGAATAGGGGTCCTGAAATGAAAAAAACAAAAGTGATTGTATTTGTATTTTTATTAGTCTCAGCTTTAGTGATGTTTATATCTACTACACATATTTCCGCACAAAATATTGATTTTAAATTAGATGGAGAACAAATCGATCAGGATGTTTTAAAGGATAGTCAAGCCGAGATAAACTCTGTACTTCCAAAGATAGCGAGGGCTCTTGCTAAACCATTAATAAATTATATTACTAATTTACCCATGGGAAGTCACCCCGGTTCTGTAATTCATCAAGGTGGGGGAGACTACCATGTAACACATCCCTCAGTAGACTTTAATAATGGTAATGGAATTAATACCACAGTAATTAAAAGTGCTACGGGTTATGGACAAGATATCTTTAGACCATACATGCAAAGGAATGGGATTTTCGGACTTGGTACTGCTGGCATTGAAATTTTCAGAAATGGTGTCCAACTTGATGATAGAGTAGTTAGAAGTAATCAAACATTCGATTACAAAATTCCAGGCGGATACAATACAGAATATGGAGGTTATGAGATTCACTATGCTGTTCACGATAGTCAAAGATGGACCCCAAAAATGTATTATATCAATATAAATCCTCCATGCACTCAATGTCAGACTTCTTTTGATGGAGAAATCAATGACATTACTACTAATCATGTAATGAAAGATAATCGCATCTATGTAAAGCAAAGTGAAAACACTGCCAGCAAAAATTCAGTGAGTTATAGCCCTATATTAACAATGGACGAATTATATACAGAGTTTTACGATGATAAGACAAAAGAACTTACTAACCAAACAAAAAAGATTGCACCAGGTTCTCAGATAGTAATAGATGATGTGATTATGGAACTAACTTACAATAAAGAAAAAGGATTCACTACACTTAACTTTAACTCAGAATATCCTGAACTAGATTACCATAGTATCTATTTTAAAGGAGATCTTTCAAGCGAATATGAAATAGGAGATTCATTGACATTAGTATTCGAGCTTGTGAAAACAGAAGAAATAAACGGGAACACCTTTGTTGAATTGGATTACAACTTACAAGCTGAGAAAAACGATGAATATCCAAGTCTCGATGCTTTTGTAAAAAAGTGACAACACTAGAAAAGGGGAGCGTTACCTTCCGCCCCCTTTTCTGTTATTTTGTATACTATAATAAAAGTTAAATAAAAAGGGTGATTTAATGCATAATATAAAAAGGTATTACTGGATAATTTTCATCTTTGTGTTATTTGCTATCTCCTACCTAAACTATTTATTGGCTATTGAATTTCAAATCTGGAGTGCTACCCTAGGCATTTTCGCTAACTTTTTGATTTTTCTTGTAGTCATAATTCCATTTACGGCGTATCTATCTAATCGGATTCATACATTCACACTATCTAGAAATATACAAAAAAAAAGTGCTTTTAAGTTCTTTCTCCTTGTTCTGATTGTACTCCCAGTCGTAATAGTCTCTTTAACAATTTATAACGAATATAAAGAAAAGAGTTTAATAAATATAATAGGCTATGATTCAAAACATGTAGAGTCATTAGAATTTCATTTAGATGGAAGTGAATATTGGAGGAACACCAATGAAGAAGCTATTGAGGAACTATTTGATTTCTTGAGTCAATATAATGTAAAAAAAATAAGCAATAATGATTGGAATAGTGATGTTTCTAAAGAATTAAGTTTTAGATTCACTATGATTACTAAAAATGACGTAATTGCAGTCTCTATTCATGAAGACCGCTTATCTTTCCATGGCAACCATAACAGGGGCTATTATTCAGTAATAAACGGACCAGTTAATACCCAGTGGGTTAAGATTTTTAATGATAAATATAACGGAAACTGAGTAATTAACAGTAGCAACTAAGATACAAAGTTTATCTAAGGATAATTTAATAACTATAATCGTTGTGCTATGATATCACGTAGTGAAATATTAAAAAGATAGCCCTTAACAATAATGACTATCGGGAGAGGTCTACTTTGTTAAGGTTTTTATGGCCAGACTATTTAATAAGACTTCCTTGAATAGGGTTATAGTTAGATAGCTACAAATTACTTAAGAAATGAGTCAATTTCATAATTGCTCTTTTTAAAAATACAGAATCCTACAGAATTTCTAAAATGTATTTTTAAAAACAGAAATCATGCTACTTGTTGCTGATTTAATTGTACATTAATTCGGTCTGCGGCT
>NZ_JBCPXV010000094.1:0-4052 GCF_039581225.1 Ornithinibacillus proteolyticus
TGGTGGATAGGCCATTTCAGGGAAGAATGGAAGCACTTGAATAGTCGGACAAGAGATGGCGATTCATCTCCCACCTACTCATTTCCCATTCCTTGAGGTGGGAGTCTTCTCGCCTATTGATGATAAACGAGGCACCGGCAATCGTATCACGAGTCTCTTCATCCACCTTCGTTAATTCAACAGCATAGATAATTTTTTTGTTGGTTACTTCTAGGTAGTTTCCAATCTTTTCTGTATCCTCTCGGTCTATGGTGACCGTAATTGGTTGTGTTTCCCCTATCACATAGCCCTCTGGTGCTTTTGTCTCCACTAATTGGTACTCACCAAACAATAGATTATGGAAGATGATTTTTCCGTCGTTATCTGTTGTTGCTGATTTTATTGCAATCGTACCCGTTTGGTCATAAAGCGTAAATTCAGCACCTGCTAACGGTTCTTCCGTAAGCTCATCAAGCTTGATTACTTCTAAACTTCCTGTTCTTCCATCGATGCCACCATCTCCACCAGTATATCTAACGGTGTGTTTATAGGAAGAATCGGTTTCTTTTCCTTCTAATTTTGCCCCATCAAGGGAAGCATCATTTTCGACTTCCTCCCCATTTCCAGCCATGATGAACGTATCATATTCTAAGATGTATGGACGATTAATCTCGTTTGCAAATGACAAAGTGAAATAAGAATTCCCTTCCTCATCTTCTTTAAATTCGACGGTATAATCAACGCCTGCTTCTAATACATCATCTTCATTTTTGGTAACGGTGCCATCCACTGCAACATTCGTTCCATATAATTGGAGTGAATCTTCCAACAGAAGTTGATTCGGGCTTGGCTTATCCGTCACTTTTGCATCTGAAATAGTAGACTGAGTAAAGTTTATATTCAGTTTCCAATGTAGTACCCTTGGGTTTTCGCCATCTTGTTGAGCGCTTTTATCCATGTAGTTATCACCATTGGGACCGACAGACACGGTTGCTGATAATGTTGCGATTTGTTCAGAACCATCTTTTAACAATGCTGTGTTCTCATACTGTTTGACGATTAGTTGATCATGTAGGTTGGTTTTATACGTAATGATATATGGAGAGTCAATGGTGGTTAAGAAAGTGATTCTGAAGCCAGGTTCTTGATTAGGACCGTTCATTTCTTCCACATCATAATCGCGATTTATTTTTAACGGTTCGCCGATTCTTGACCATGATCCGTTTGGATTAATTCGCATTTCGTGAATTTCAATTGTACTAAGATCAATGTTTTGATCCCCTAGAATAACATCTTCTACTATCGCTTGTTGAAGTGGACGGTAATTGTAATTTATACCAATTTCCCAAGTGATTTCTTTTGTTTTGGCATTATAGGATCCACCTTTAAATCCATTACTTTGCGTATAATTATTTGGTGTAAAGCTCGCATCTGCTTCCTTTGTTAGAGGATCATCACCATTTTCGGGAACCCAGGTCAGTACAGCACTGTTTGTAAAAGTTGTTTTTCCAGCTTCTATTTCATTAAAATCAAACGATGTGGTGTATACGATTTCAATCCTCTTATTTATTGGATCCATCCCTTCAAAATCGAAGGTGATTTCCCCGGAATCCTCATCATAGCCAAAATCGTAGTTACCGTTGTCTTTTATGTCACTACCATCATACGTAATTTCATAGTCCATTAGTGTTAACCCTTTTGGCAGCGTATCTGTCAGCTTGACTTGATACATTTCTTTTTCGTCTGCATTAATGGTAATACGCCATTTGGTTGTTTTGGCAAGGTAATCTGTTTGGCCATTGATATGCTGCTTATAGAAGACAATTTGGTCCACGGTTTTATTGGAACCTTTTTCATTCCCCTTCCCATCGGTTACCATATTCGTTAAGGTTTCCCGATTTAGGACACGATCTGTTAGCTTTGTTTGGTAATAAATGATGTAGGCACTGTCAATAGCCTCGTTGAATTGAATGTTAAACCCATTGCCATCCCGACGTACCGTATAATGAGAAGGGTCTAACTCTGTATCACCAATTGTCGCTGCTCCGGTATTCGGATCAATCTCAACAGGAACGATACGGACGCTACCTTCTACTAGTTCATGTCCTTCACCAAGTTCATCGTGAAGCACGGCTTTTTCCTTTTCAATATGTTTCTCATTGTAATTGTAACGAACGATCCAATTAATGGTTTGATTTATTGGATCATAATCACCAGCTTCTTTGTCTAATGCTGTCCCTCTTGCAACATTTACGGTTGCGTTGGCATGTAATGCATCGATATCATCACCAGTTAATGTTGCGGTATTAGGATAAGATGTGCCGTCTTCATCTGTGATGGTTGTTTCCAATACTACCCGATAAGCTGAGTCAATATCTCCTAAATGAAGTGGAAATTCCGTGAAATTATGGTCTGTGATTTCTTCCCCCTGTACTACAGAACCATCCAATTGAACATCTAGCTTATACAATTTAATCGAATTTGGAACTAGCTGCAAGTCCTCGTCTAAATTATCGCTTAATACGGCATTGGTAATACTTCGTAAGTCTTTGTTAAAATCAATTTCCCATGTAATGGTTTGTGTATTATATTTCCGATCCGGTATTCCCCGCTTATCTATAGAAGAACCTACATTCGGTTCAAAACGAATGGGGATTTCTATCAGTTTTATCCCCACTAATCGGAATAACGATTGTTCGATCTACACTACCATCGATATCCTCTCTTATCTCCGTATGAAAACCGATAAAACCAGCAATATCTGATCGTGATTCAATCTGGTCGCTAAATGTCATCGTAACGGTTCCATCTTGTTCTAACACAAATGTCCCAAATTTAACGCCATCTGCACTAGTCAAGTCCCCTTCTACACGATTAAATACAGTAAATATCTCTGGAAGTGTAAAGGTAAAAGTAGAACCCGCTGTATATCCATGACCGTTCGGCAGTTCAAATTGGTACTGAATCTTTAAGTCCAAGATTTCTTCACTAGGATGTGGCATTCGATCTGGTAATGGACTTCCATCTCCTAAAGTTAGCTCTGCACCCGTAAGAATGTTTTCTTTGATGACAGAAGCATTTTGAACAGCCTGGGTTTGGACTTCCTCTTCCGGTTCATTCGGTTTCTCTGTTGTTACTTCCTGTTCATCCTGTTCCTCTACAACTTGCTCACCACTTGCTTCCTCTTCCAATGGATCCTCGGATTCAGTATTTAGAGCCTCCTGTTCATGTACAAGCTGTATAGGTATAACATACGTAGCTTTATCAAGGTTAAATAACAGATGGGCTACTTGTTGATTTTCCAAATCTATCTCACCTAGGCTCGTTTCGATGAAGATTTGACCTTGATCACCGTTCTCTATTTCTTCCTTCATTACATTTACGGTGAGGGCGCTTTCTACAATTGTCACGGAACCAATTACACTTCCAGCTTGATTAGTTAAATTACCGTCGGGCTCTGTCGTTACTTTCAATTCAGATGGTAACTGTATCGTGAAGGCTTCTTGATCGGAAAGTAACGCTTCATCCCACTTCCAATCAATACGAACTATCAGATGTGACCCTGTCTGTATAACTTGTTCCGGATCCCTATCAGCTGATACCTCCTTCCCCTGTTCATCCAATAATGAAACATTAGTAAAAAGGCTTGGTTGCTGTTCTGTTGCACCAGCCTTTATTGGCAATACTATACTTGAAAGTATCGTATTGCACAGCAGCATTAGTATAAAAAAACTAATGCCCATCCTCTTTCCCATTTGCATTCCCCTTTCTACATAATGTGATGATAATCCTGGAAGATTTCACACAGCCCTTATGATAGCATGGGGAACTAAACATTATCTGAACAACATTAACTAGGTCAATATTCCTATATTGATGATATCTCATAGTTATTTTTATCTATATAAATTATATGGAACTTAGAAAATCTTTTACCTTTACCAAAATAATCAAAACCACCAGTGTGAACTGGTGGTTTGCTCTGCGGCTTGAAGCCTCTTTTACCGGCCTTGGCCTTAAAGGCCCACTGAATGGTTTTCCCTTACGCACCACATCCACGCACTGATTCTAAA
>NZ_JBCPXV010000095.1:0-3960 GCF_039581225.1 Ornithinibacillus proteolyticus
AAGTGCCTGTTTTTGAAAGAAAAAACGTTCAAAATGGGGGTTGCCTAGCAAAACTTTATTTTAACGGCAACGGTGGGATGCGGGTTTGAGGTGGGGGAAAAAATCAGATGTTTAATATTACGGCACATAGTAGAGAAAAAGAATTTAGTTTAGTTTGTAATATTACATACAAATTATAGAAAAAGTAAATAAGAAGGGAATGAATGGTTTCGATTTAATGCTTGGGGAGAGTTTGGATACAAAAGGCCATTTTCTGATCTACTAATGATACATTCAGTTTATATGCACAAAATAATATATTCTTATTAAAAGGGCTTATCCGGTGGATAGGCTCTTTTTGTTTAAGTACAAATAAATTGTAAATGTGACTTGCCAGGCAACCCTTTAAAACTCTTCTCCAGATAAAATGAAAACATAGAGTTAAGCATAGTGTGAAGGTTTAACCATTCATATCGGATTTAACTCAAGCACTGATTAAGAGGAGGAACTCAAATGGATTAACACCCGGAACAGCAAGAGCCCGAACAGATAGGATCTAAAATAAAATATATCAATTTTAAAAAGGAGAGATTTTATGAGACTAAAAGATAAAGTTAATTACCTTAACGAAAGAAGGGATTTACATCAACTCCATTTTGAAAATGAACTAAATGTTAAAATTCAACTATTTTGCCATTTGTTTGAAGCATTAGGTTGGGATTATACTTGCCCATCTCAAAGTCGTTTTGAACATCCA
Source organism: Ornithinibacillus proteolyticus (assembly GCF_039581225.1). NCBI lineage: Bacteria > Bacillati > Bacillota > Bacilli > Caryophanales > Bacillaceae > Ornithinibacillus > Ornithinibacillus proteolyticus. The sequence goes on from NZ_JBCPXV010000095.1 coordinate 737, forward strand.
AAGGTTGGAGAAAATGCTGCAACTGGGGTCCACTTAGATCGTAAATTAAAACCAACTATCCTTTTCGAGACAAAGGGAATAAAAGAAGACATAAACAATCATATCGAACAAACTCTAAATTTTTTCTCGGTTGAAGACTCAATTAAAGTTGCCAACTTAACTAACATGGTCGATATGTATTTCTTTTCAGATTTTAAAACTTCAGGTGTTATGGATGAAACTCCGTTTTATAGGATTCATCTTCCATCTTTCACTCAACAGGATGTAGAATTTTTGGAGCAATTTCAAAGAGACTATTTTTTGGACCATTATAACGTACTTTATGCGAAATGGAAGGGAAAATATACCCTTTAAAAGGTGTGCAATTTCAAAGTGAAAAAAGAATGGAGATGTATTTATGAATTTGATTAACGGACTAAATAGAAAAAATATTGAAGATGTGGAGTGGATGTATTACAGCAATAATATGTTAAAGGATAATCTAATAGTTGTTGTAAATAATTACGAAAGTATTGGAGGTGAAAAGGAGTGGGGTATTGAAACTTGGATAAGCGTTTACCACTATAATGATTTAGATGCGTTTTCTTTTACATTGTACCAAGGAGATTACTTACAAAGTATCCAGGTTTATAGAATTGTAAAAGATATTTATGATCTATACCTTGACAATAAATTACCAGACTTTCTGAAGATAATTAAAGATTTAAGTGTAGCTTTTCAATCACAGTCTATGCAAAGTAAAAAGGAAAACGCAAGAGATGTAAGAGAATGGATTGTATCAGAATTTGCAACAATTAATTAATTGTAGAATTTATTGATGTCAATGGTATTTCAGTCTTAATCCAATCAGTTTTTTGCCAATTGAAAGTCAATATCAATTCAGGCTGGATCAATAACGGTCCAGTCTTTTTATTTGACCAATATCCGTCCATTCTATCTTCGCTACTTTACTTAGTCTATTACTTCTCGTAATTTGTTACATTTCACAACAGTTCACCTATCTTATCTCTTCATTTTGGTAGCAAAAGATTCAATTGTTAATAGGGAAAAAGGAGACCAAGAAGTCTGGAAAAGTGTATTTCTTTATCTAAATCCACTTATTGTTAAACGGTCTTAATACAAGGAATTAAGAATAAGAATTAATTAAAGCATCAAATATAAAAGGGGGGAAAGGCATGTTTAGTTGGCTAAAATCAAAAGGACAATCAATAGAAACTATAACCACAAGTATTAATTATTATGATTCACCTACGGACGTAACTTTGTACTGGGATGATGTATTAGATGTTTTATCATTAGCAGAAGATGGTAGTGAAGGAAGTGTTAGAAAATTAAAACAAAAATACAATCTTGAAGATAAGTATGGTAACGAATTATACGTAACATTGAATACACCTAAGCCAGAGGGTTACACGGTTACTAGGGACCATTATCCGGGGGAATCGTGGGATTTCTCACTAAAGGATTTGCAAAAGGTTTATGAAGGTGAACTTGAGTATAGAGCAAAACAAATTGAGTGGAAAAAGGAAAAGCAGGAAAAAGAGAATTTATATCAACAACGTAATTCTACTGAAAACTTACAAAAAAGATTAAAGGATTATCAAATAAAACGGGAAGAGTCTAACAAACTTTCCTAAAAGACTCTTCAGTTAAATAGGTTCTTTTGCACAATTGGGATACTAATTTAATAAAATGCGTAATTTAGATTAAATAATACTGTTAGGAAACAAAGGTAATTGCTTAATTACTATGAATTAGGCTATTACCTTTGTTGTTCTTCTATCTATTATTTAAGCCACTGAAAAAATCGTAGGCTGCTTATATTCTTCCAACCATATGTCAATGTCGGCTGCTGAATAATAGCCTTTCTCAATAAAGTAGCTAATTATGGAATCGAACACACTATTTTCATCTGCTAGTGTGTATCCAGCCTTATTTAATAGTTTCTCTGTTTGTATTAGGTCTAATTCAAACGCAATTGCAAAGCATAATAACTTTGACTTAGTTGGACTGATTCGGTTATTAACAACCTTATATTTATAAGCCCTATCAATTCCTGCTCTTCTTAGTCATTAGGGTCTTCTTTTCTTTTTTCCTGGTATAAATCCTCGATGTAATCACCTAATGTTTGAGCATTTTCCACTTTCCTGACTCTTATATCTAATTCTGTAGAGAAATTCCCAAATGAATGTCCAAAGCAAACTGTAGGTTCATTTGAATTGCTGGAATTTCTATCTATATTAAGGGATTTTACCCTATCTGTAATTAAGTTACCCTGAATAAATTTATTCAGTTCCTCTTTAATCACAGGATCTAAATTGTTATACATAATAATCCTCCCAAAAATATCAAATGTGACTTGGCACGTCACCTTTCTAATCCAGTGACTATATACAATAGAATCATAGAACGTAACAAAAATGAAATCAATATAGGAGATGATAGTAAAAGTAGGAATAGCAGGTAATTTAGGGTAATAAGTGTGGAAATTGTAAGGAGGAATAAAGAATGGGGTGAAATTAGTGAAATCAATTACGTTTAAATAAGGCTAAACATATCTTGAAATTTGAATTAAAAACACAACAAAATAAAGGGAGAAAAGAATAATGACACAAAATATAATAAATCCAACAAATTGGCTGTCCTCTTTAATCATTCACCAAATTCTCATCTTCAGTTTTTTTCAATCCCAAATCAATACAATTGGGCTGAATCCAATAGTGATTCAGTCCTTTTCTTTTCTGTTCAATATTCCTCCAATCCCTTATCAATAGTAATTTCAAGCGGTTTTAAATATCCTCTCCAGTCATTTTCCTCACTCTATCAATCCAACGGATTTCCGATCTCTATTCAGTGTGTTTCCTAACTATAACACCATCCCAAAACTGCTACACTTCCTCTTTTCTCTTCATATTTCTTCATCTACTATGGGAGGAAAAAATACTGTTTCTTCTAAGGATTAAGGGATAGTGGAGATGTAAGGAATTAGTATTTGGTGGATTGATGTTGAAAAATATTGATATAATTGATAACAAGAGATAGTAAGGAAGATAGAAGTCACCAGAATGTTTTAGTTCGTGGGTGGCTTATTTTTATAATAGGAGCATTCCTGTAATGAAGAAATTTGAGGATTGAAACAAAAAGAGCCCTCTTGGTATCATACGAGGTGTCCAAAGCTTCGAAGCAAAAATGGACCCTTAATTTAAGTAACCAAGGAGGACTCA
>NZ_JBCPXV010000096.1:0-3838 GCF_039581225.1 Ornithinibacillus proteolyticus
GGATGGAGTGTTACGGGCACGATGATTAGTTCTTCATGTGGCATAGAAAAGCACCTCCTTCAATTGATATTTCTATCTTAGCAAGAGGTGCTTCATTTTTGTATGCGTTGTTTGATTACGGGTTTACAAAGTAATAAGTGTCTATGTTGGTTTTAAAGTAAAAAGAAAAAATTGTTTGTGAAGAAACGTAATTAAAGTAAGGGTGCGGGTGATCCAAATGGTATCGCCTTTTTCTTATGGTTTAAATGCAGTTTTTATATTTGTCTTGTTTGCTATTCAGAGTCTATATAGTTTATATAAAAATATTAAACACAAATGAATGAATGTATGTATATATCCACTAAAAGGTGCTTACATAAGAACTAAACAACGCTTAGATTTTTCCAAGCGTTGTTTTTACTAGGGTTACCCCCACTCTTAACTCCCTAATCTTATACACTCTTGCGATCTCATAATTTGCTTATACATCTGATTGGCTTTTTTATGATGATTAGCCTGTTCATACATCTGAGCAAAAAGCTCGCCATAATAAATAACTAAGCTCCACCGTTTTTGTTCCTTAAAATACTCAACCGTTTCGTTTTGTAAAGCAATGATTTCTTCCATCGTAGGAACGTGGAATAACACACTTTGAAAGATACGAATTTGATAGACATATAGTTTATCCGTCTGTTTACTACAATGTTTAAAAGCATACTCTAGCCAATTGATCGCTTCTGTCCATTGATCGAGTTTATAATAACAACGAACTAAGTTAATATACGTAATCATCTTATTATTTTCCTTGCTAACTTTTCTTTTATATTTTAAGGATTTAAGGTAATACTTTATTGCCTGATGATAATCTTCTTGAGTTTCATAGCAATTCCCGAGATTATTATAAATCATCCCTAGATAATGTTCATGCTCTTCTTCTGGTAAATAGGTAAGTATCTTTTTAGCATGATGGTAGGTACGAATCGATTCGTCCCATTTATGAATATTGTTATAGCAAATCCCTAATTAAACTCTCTATTGCGGATTAAATACTTACAATAGACAAGCTCATATTTCATGACGGCGTCTCCTCCAGCTCGATTGGCCAATGACTCTAGCTTCATCATATCCGCTTCCGTTACCTCTTCGCTCCTTACTAACTTCTTATAGACTAATTCTAGTTCCTCATCGACATCAATAGGATTATCGTTTTTGGGAACATCCATACCAAGACGTTGAAATAATAATGTATAAATATGCTTATCCGCAATTACCCGATTATTTTCTATTCTACTTAAATAAGATGGTGTACCATCCCAAATCGCTAGTCACGTGTGTAATTGAAGTACCAAAACCCCCTATGAGAGCCAAATTTCTAAACAATTTGTGTAAGAAAACACCTTCGACAAAAACCAACAAACTTCGGGAGGTGTCAGGCACCTTTATAAGAGGGACGGTTCTATCTGAACCATCCCTCTACTTTTCTACTTAAACCTAAGCATCTTCCGAATTCCGATTACCAAACCATCTGAACAGGTTAAACATAACGAATGTCACGATAAATAACGCAATCCCTGCCTTATTAAACTGCATATACACATACCATGCATCACTAAAGGAATTGACCGGATAATGACCACTCATTAGTAAAATTGGAAAAACCGTAATGAGCATCGATAAATAATGAGCCAAAATCTGTTTCCAATACTGCCATTGTTCTATTTGGTATATAACGCTAGTTAAGCCTAATAAAAATGCGATAATAGCGTTATAAATATATAGATTAAAAGTTTCTTCCATTCCTTCATATATCAAGGAATATACAAGCAAAATAGCAAATAGAATTACTCCTCTAATTAATCCGCTTTTAAGTAGTTGCATCAATAATATCCCCTTCTTCATATCATGTTTAAAACCATTATGTGCCAATTCAATTTTTCGGTAAGATAATTCCTATCCTAAATATTTATCCCATGTATCTATACTTTCAAAATGAACTGAACACAGCCTATACATAATTCAAAGCTCTTTTCGCTCCAGATAAGTCGTTCGCTACATTAGCTTCAAATAGTTTAATGCTACTTTTTTGTGGTATTGGTAACCATGATCCCCATTGCTTCTTTTTTAAATCGCTAAGAACCATTAGGACACCTGCTGCTCCTGTCGATACATCCATAGAACATTTAAATCCATAGTTTCCTGGGAAAAGAATTTCATCATTATGGTCCCTAACGAGATAATTGTTTAAGCCTTTTAAGAGAATGCTAATCATATCAGACTTATTATGTGTATGTTTAACCGCGTTTGCTAAAGGGATAAATCCTGCATAGCCACTCATCAGGCCGCCATTTGCTGAACAATAATAATAATTACTACTAATAAATCTCTCCAAGACTTTTTCTCTAATAGGATTCAAATAATCTTTATCATGATTATGAAATTCTAACATAGTTAATGCTATCCCACTCGAACCATCTTCTATATATGGGATTAGTCTGTCAATACCGCGACTGTCATCAACAACGTGTAAATCTTCATCTTGATCATATTCACTAGCATGCTCTATCGATCGATCTATAAGATTGTAAGCAATTTCTTTCCCCTCAAAATTATTAAACAATGAATTAGACTTAAATAAAAATAATGCTGCTCCAGACCAACCATTTATTAAACCATAATTGGAAATTTCTTCTAGATTATCGTAGTTCTCTTGATAAATTGTAATTACTCTATCGTAGATTAGCTTTAGACTTTGCAATAAATTATCATCTCCTAAAATTTCATAAAAAGAGAGATAGAGTAATCCAATTCCTGATAACCCGGAATAGATAGAAATATCCTCCTTCGTATTTACTTCTTCCTTCGTAAAGTTCTTTTGTAAATTTCTTAAGATCGATAGTGCGCTATTTTCATAGCCTAACTCATAAAGGACTGTTATAATGCCGGAAAATCCATCGTAAAGACCAATATTATTCTTTAGGTTTTCTGATTCCTTTTCTAGATAAGGAATAATTAGCTTAAACCATTCTTCTAAACTTGCTTTTATACCAACACTAAAATTTTTACCGCCTGAGCGAATTAGTGAAAGTATTGTCCCGAATGCTCCATAGGCAACATTATACTTATTTATAGATTCATTAAATTGTGCTATATCCCCTTTTATTAATGAAAATGAATCAACTTCTAAATTATTTATTAAACCTTTTTGCAGTCCACCTATGATGTGATTGAGATTATCCATACTCAGTTCTTTAGTTGGTGGACTTAATTTTTGATTTAAAAATGGTGACTGCGGTCTTAGATTCGTATACTTAGAAATTGTATTCTCGATCTCTCTCAAGAAGTTAATAGCTTTTTTGCCAAATTTTTGTTCAATATGGCGGTCATGAACATGAGTAATTTGTGGGGCTAAATCATAAACAGGAATAATTGGCAAAAAGAGAGTCCGAGCTATTCGATAAAGAGCAAACCAATCACCTTGCATGTAGTTTTTAGCCTCATTAGAAATATAACCAGGTGTAGCAATACTTGGATTATAGCTATTTCCAGGTGATTCAGCTGCTTCAAAGTCTATTAATGTCACTTTCCACTCATCATCCGAAAGCATGATATTATTAAGACTAAGATCACCCATTGCAACACCTTTATTATGTATTTCACCAATGATACGAATTAGTTGATTAATAATTATTATACACTTTTCCACATATTCTGTATTTTTATTATTATAATAAGTGAATCAATTTCATAATTGCTCTTTTTAAAAATTCACAGACCTACAGAATTTCTAAAATATACTTTTAAAAAACAATAATCACGCGGCTTGTTGCTGCTGAATTAATTGTGCATTCATACGATCTGC
>NZ_JBCPXV010000097.1:0-3513 GCF_039581225.1 Ornithinibacillus proteolyticus
TGTCCTTTTTGTTTACTTTAATATCAGAAAATTGCGTGCAAAAAATAATAAGCATGGTCCTTACCGTTAAAACGTTGGTAAGGACCATGCTTATATTAATTTACTGGGGTTTTGTCCCAGCCTCTTTACAGAATGTGCTTTTATTATTCTACTTCACTTGCAGCTTCTACTTCGCTCATGGAAATACCAAGTGCGTTAGCAACACCTTCACCATATGCTGGATCTGCTTTGTAGCAATGGTTAATGTGTCTTAATTGAACTTCTTTTGTAGTTCCTTGCATGTTGTTAGCAGTGTTTTCAAATAATCTTTGTTGCTCTTCAGGAGTCATAAGACGGAATAACTTACCTGGTTGTTCGAAGTAGTTATCATCATCTTTATCGAAATCATAATAGTCGACATCTGCTCCAAGCTGTAATGCAGGCTCTTGATGCTCCTTACTATCTTGCCATTCTCCGTAGCTGTTAGGGCTGTAAGAAACTTGACTACCATGTGGAATTACACGCATAGCGCCATCACGATGGTATGGATTGAAGTTCTTCGCATTTTTAGGATAGTTAACAGGAATTTGCCAGTGGTTAACACCTAAACGATAGCGTTGTGTATCCCCATACGAGAATAGACGACCTTGAAGCATTTTATCTGGTGAAAAACCAATACCAGGTACAATGTTAGTTGGAGCAAATGCTGCTTGCTCAACTTCTTCAAAGTAGTTTTCAGGGTTACGGTTAAGCTCAAGCTCACCAACCTCGATTAGAGGGAAGTCTTTTTTATACCATACTTTAGTTAAATCAAATGGATTGTAAGGTACTTGCTTAGCTTGTTCTTCCGTCATGACTTGAATGTAAAGTGTCCATTTAGGGAAGTCACCTTTTTCGATTGATTCAAATAGATCTCTTTGATGACTTTCACGGTCTTTACCAATTACTGCTTCTGCTTCTTTGTCTGTTAGGTTTTTGATACCTTGTTGAGAACGGAAGTGGAATTTAACCCATACACGTTCGTTATCAGCATTAATTAAGCTGTAAGTATGACTTCCGAATAAGTGCATATGTCTGTATGTTGCAGGAATACCACGATCACTCATAACAATGGTTACTTGATGAAGAGCTTCTGGTATACTAGTCCAGAAATCCCAGTTTGCTTGTGCACTATGCATATTAGTTTTAGGATCACGTTTAACTACGTGGTTTAAGTCTGGGAAACGCTTAGGATCTCTAAAGAAGAATACTGGTGTGTTGTTACCAACTAAATCCCAGTTACCTTCTTCTGTATAGAATTTAAGTGCTGTACCACGAATATCGCGCTCAGCATCAGCAGCACCACGCTCACCAGCTACAGTAGAGAAACGGATAAACATATCTGTTTTCTTACCGATTTCGGAGAAGATGGATGCTTTCGTATATTTAGTAATATCATGCGTAACAGTAAATGTACCATAAGCACCTGAACCTTTAGCGTGCATACGGCGTTCTGGGATAACTTCACGGTCAAAGTGAGCTAGTTTTTCTAGGAACCAGAAGTCTTCCATTAATAGTGGACCTCTTGGACCAGCTGTTTTTGAATCATCATCATTTGGTACTGGAGCACCAAATGCAGTGGTTAACTTTTTCTTATCTTCACTCATTGAATATGTCCCTCCTAAATAATAAAATACAAGTATTAGAGTAATTAATAGATTACTAAAAAGATAGTTTGAGTAAAATCCCTTATTAGGATTAAGTAAACAAGACTATCCTCCTTTCATGTAATCTGATAGTAATTACCTTCAAATTCTATTATAAGGGATTATAAACAAAAATCAATTTTTAATTATAATAATTTTAATTAAGGGTGAAGTTTATTTTGTTTAATAGGTTGGTTTTGAAATATAATACTTTAAATGAAGGGGGTTTTCGCAAATGAAATTATTAAGTGAGAAAGAACTAACACAATTGGTTCATTCCATTTCTATAGAATTTTTCCATAAACCTTTTGTTGATAAGGTTACATTTAATAATCGTCTGCGGACAACTGGTGGTAGGTATATACCGGCAAAGAGACTAATTGAATTAAATCCGAAATATTATATGGAAGCGGACCAGGATGAGTTTATTGGAATAATAAAGCATGAATTATGTCATTATCATCTGCATATTGAAGGGAAAGGGTATAAGCATAGCGATCCAGAATTTAGAGCACTATTACAAAAGACCGGATCACCAAGACATTGTAAACCACTTCAATCCAATCTAAATAAATTTAACTATGAGTATAAATGTACTAATTGTCATCATACTTATAGGAGAGTAAGAAGAGTGGATATGAAAAAGTATCGATGTGGTATTTGTCGGGGGAGATTAGTAGAAGTGAAAAATGCTTCTTTAATAAAGTAGATGAAAAAACATTATAGTAGGAAGAAAATAGGGTCTGGAAAAGTTTATAAATTCAGACGCAAAAAATAGATTGACGAAATGGACTAGCCATGATAAATTATATAAAGTCTTAACAAAACAGACGGAATGTACATAGAAGTTTAAGAAAAAACTTTTATAAAATATCTTGACAATAAATTGATAATGTTATATGATATTTTTCGTCGCTGAAATTATTCCACAGTAGCTCAGTGGTAGAGACGAGCAAAACATCTACCGAATAAGCTACGAGTAACCCCGAAGCATTTGGCATCTTAGAACAAACTAGTAGATGCAGGGGGTCGAGATTATGGGAATTGTTTTAAGGCAGAATAAGTGAACAATTTATTATTATTCCACAGTAGCTCAGTGGTAGAGCAATCGGCTGTTAACCGATCGGTCGTAGGTTCGAATCCTACCTGTGGAGCCATATGGAGAAGTACTCAAGTGGCTGAAGAGGCGCCCCTGCTAAGGGTGTAGGTCGGGTAACCGGCGCGAGGGTTCAAATCCCTCCTTCTCCGCCATTCTAATATGGCCCGTTGGTCAAGCGGTTAAGACACCGCCCTTTCACGGCGGTAACACGGGTTCGAATCCCGTACGGGTCATTTCTTTAATAAACTAAATAAAGGTCCGGTAGTTCAGTTGGTTAGAATGCCTGCCTGTCACGCAGGAGGTCGCGGGTTCGAGTCCCGTCCGGACCGCCATTAAATTGTTGGGCTATAGCCAAGCGGTAAGGCAACGGGTTTTGGTCCCGTGATTCCCAGGTTCGAATCCTGGTAGCCCAGCCAATTTTTTGTTTGTGATATCTTTAACAAAGTGGTTTTAGAATCATTCATTACTAGGAGCCATTAGCTCAGTCGGTAGAGCAACGAGCAACACTTCCACCGAATAAGCTACGAGTAACCCCGAAGCATACACATCTTGAATAAGCTAGAAGATGCAGGGGTCCTCCATGAATGACGCTAATACTAACTTAAGGATTAACTTATTTTTTCGAGCCATTAGCTCAGTCGGTAGAGCATCTGACTTTTAATCAGAGGGTCGAAGGTTCGAATCCTTCATGGCTCACCATTTAAATATGCGGGTGTGGCGGAATTGGCAGACGCGCTAGACTTAGGATCT
>NZ_JBCPXV010000098.1:0-3352 GCF_039581225.1 Ornithinibacillus proteolyticus
AGTTTACGTTCGTCATCATCATGGGCTAGATCGTTGAATTGTTTAATAAGATTACGTAATTCGGACATTGCTCTAGATTGCGCTGTTAAAAATGTAGCTTGCCTATCCCAAGCAAATTGGAATTCATATTCTCTTTCAACAACTTCCATACCTTCTCCAAAGTTGTCGAACTTCTCTTTCTTCAATTCCTTAATCATTTCCTCTTTGGATTCAACATGCATAATCTGTTGAGCTCGAATAATAGCAGCATACTGTATCATAATCTGGTCCCATATTAAATCAGCAGCGCTTTTTTCTTCTAACATTCCCATGAGTTCTAATGTCTCTTGTGGGATGTATTTAGAAAATAATCCATGGGTGACTGCGTTGCTATTACCAGGTGGAGCGCCATGTCCTTTAGCGTTGCTATTCCCTTTAGGTGCGCCCCTCTTTTTTGTGTGCATACTTTTTTCTTTGGGTGCACCCTTATTTCTAGTCCAGCCATGACGTTGTTTCCAAGACTTCACAGTATTAATAGACACGTCATACTTCTCAGCAATTTCTTTATACTTCATGCCTTTCACATAATCTTTTTCTGCTTGGATATGTTTTTCGGTCATCTACATCATCACCCACCTCCAAGGTATATTTGTTTGTTTTGGAGCAAAGAAAAAGCACCCGTTAGGATGCTCTATATTAAAATTCATGCAATTCTCCTGCTACTACATAATATTTATACTGCTAATACTAGATAGAACTTTCGTTCTTAATTATTAAATTACTAATAAAATTAAGAGCTCTAACTAAGAGCCCTTTCATCCTTAATACGGGTTCGTATGACATTCGTATGACAAGAAATTTTATTTTTCGCTCGTAAAATGAATTTTTGTACAGAAGGCTTCTTGATTCCTAATTCATCTGCTATCTCTTGCATACTCATTCCCTGCGCCATATGAAGCAAATAACATTGTCTTTCGCGATGCGATAAATCGACTAAAACATTTAAAATTGCTCGCTTTTCATCTTCTGTCAATTCACGTTGTTCCGATTCTAAATCCATTGACGGAAATAAATCCATATCAACAATCGCTCTACGTTGATAAGCTGACCTTTTATCGATTCCTCGTCTGTTACCAGGTCTACGTCCAATTTTCATCCACTCGATTGCCTCTGTCATTTCACCGATCATGCTATTAATTTGTGTTTTATCCTGCTTGTCTAATTCGGTATCACCCAAGTTGTTTTTCATGCTGTGTAATCCTTTTCTACCTTTCTCATATTCCATGATTAGTTCATCTGCCCAATTTTCCAATTGCTTTGTATCCATTTTACCGCCCCCACAGCGTTTATTTTGGTTGCAAAAACTCATCAAAATTGTAAAAAAGTTGCAAAGACACAAAAGGACACCAACGAGCGTAATTTTACGCTTGTTAGTGTCCAGTCGGTTCTTCCGTAGTGGACTATTCGATATAATCTAGATCAGGATTTTTACTTCTTGCCTTTTCTATATCAAACCAATGTTCATCACTTTGAACATCTTGTTTCGGAGTTTCTTTAACATACCTTTTGTATGCTCTTTCAGATAGGATAACCCTTGTGCCATTTTTAAAATTAATTATCCAGCCACTTTTCACTCAAATAACCTCCTGCCCCTCAATTCTCAATCGCTCGCTACGATCTATATCTAGCACCTTGCCATTTTTCCAAATAATGAGGTCTTGTCCAAATTCTTTTGCTGTAACCTTTGTCAATTGCCCGTCTTGCACAATATAAACTGCATTTTCATCTAAATTAATTTCCAATGTTTTGCCTTGCCCCACTTCAAGACCCCCTCGTTGTTATGCTTTTTTCTTTAATGCTAAATCGAAACACTTTTTACAAAGTACGCTACGCTTGTTCCGTGCTTTACCCCCACATTCAATGCAAGTATTCACTAGACTGCCTCCTTTGCTCCATATAGTAATTTCTATTTGCTCTCTCCAGATCCTTAATCTGCTGTTTGGCTTTGGCATATGCCTTTCGGTAAATTATCAGAGTAACTCCGTAGACTAAAACCGTTAGTAATAAAATCATGATTGTTAGTTGTTGCATGTTGACCCCTCCAATAGTTCTAAATCTTCTTCTCTGACACGATACAAACCACGCATATCACACGCAACTACGTATACTGTTTCACTTTTTTCATGTGTTTGCGCTAAGTACCACCCTCTATACGGGTCCTCGATTTCTTCCAAAATTGCAGCAGTTACTATATTTCTTCTCCCGCACACGAAGCCTTGTTTTACATTATGCTTGCGTGATTTATAACGAATTAAGTTAATATATCCGTTTTCCTCCATCTGCTTTTTTTGTTCAACTGTGTAATTGTCCATGTCTACGCCGTAGCCACTTTGTTTTGATAAAGAACATGAAAACTTAACTCTTTGACCTAACTTCATCCCTAACCCTCCCAAATTCAATTCAAGCCATTCTGAGACGTTTTCACTTATAGATGAATAAATCTACTGACCTATGTACAAACGCCCCAGAATCATTTTATTTTTAACTAATTTCGCTATAAATTAGGCTATCTACTACTGAAAGATAATCTAACGGTACTCCATTTTGTGGTTTCACTAAATGTGCATACACTTCTAAATCTCGTAATGGAATACTCTTTCTTCCACCGTTTTTAGCATCTTTGATGTATTTTTGAAGCATTCCATTCGATACATAGAAAACTTGTTTAGATGTCCTCATTTCAACGATAAGGAATGAAATACCACCTTGTTCTTCCGCTTGGTTTAAGTAATTAACTTGATGATTTGATACCATATCCAGCGGTAAGCTTTTCTTTTCAGTGCTTTTCGCTTCAAAAGTAATGGCTTTACCTTTATATATCCCGTCATAATCTACAGTTGATTTTTCTTCAAAAAAACCACTTAGTACCCGTGTACCTTTTGACTTTAATACTTTTACAGGTGTTGGCCTTTTATTTATAAGAGCTCGTCCTTGATTGGAATAGAGTTGATTAGTGTAGTTCAGGACATTCTCGAAAGCCATTCCTCTTCTCCCTTGAGTAATCATGCTCTCATCTTCTCCTGATATTGCAATTCATCATCAATCGTGACTTGCATTTTTAAGAACTCAGCTTCTGCTTCGTCATGTTTTTTCTTACAGACAGGACCAAATCCCACTTCAATGCTCTTTTGCGTTTTTAACTTTCGATTACACCTCTTACAAACTCCCAAGATACTCCCTCCTATCGCTTATAAATCGCCTCGTAATACTCGTCATAAGTAGTTGTCACGTACTTATTGCGCTTGTTAAAATGCTTGTTTGGGATAGATACTTTTTCGATTCGCTTTACACACTCAAATCCTGCCTTTTCTTT
>NZ_JBCPXV010000099.1:0-3336 GCF_039581225.1 Ornithinibacillus proteolyticus
TAAATTCCTTCCACCAATCTCAATATTTTGCGGCATTTCACTCCATGTATAATCTGCGGGATTATTGCTTTCTTCCGGTGTCGTCTTATTAAACGCTAACCCGATATAAAGCTTACCTTCTGGACTATCACTCATACCGTTTCCGTGTTCATCATCAGCGTATTTTACCCAGGTATATGTCGGCTGACCGTCTTCGCCCGGCGGTCCGGAAACGCCTTGTTCACCTTTAAATTTACTCCAAACGTAATCAGCATAATTCGTGCTCGGTGTTGGCGTTTCTTTGTTGTACGCTATTCCGATGTATTCCTTACCTTCCGGGCTGTCGCTCATACCGCTTGTTGGAGTGTCAGCGTACTTAATCCATGTATAAAAAGTTTTACCATCTTCGCCTTTTGGACCTTGTTCACCATGCACCCCAATGATGACCGGCTCTGTATATGTTTCTAACGGCGCTTTATTCCACGTTATTTTTTCGTAGTTCCACAGATATTTTTTCTCCGGTGTCGTATCTTGCATTGTTGTTGTCCATCCGCTTGTATCTCTTGTTACCCCGCTTGATGCACTTGTTGCTAAATAATATTCTGTGATGCCAACGATTGAGCGCCCTTCTTCGCCTTCGTCACCATAAACGCCGATAATGACTGGGTTTGTGTTTTGGTGAGTTCCGTCACTAAAATTGATACGTTCGTAGTTCCATAAATACCGCTTTTGCGGTGTCATTTGTTGCATTGTTGTTGTCCAGCCTGGCGTGGTTGTAGTAACTCCACTGTTTTGGTCTGTCGCCAAGTAGTATTCGACAATTGACACCACGCTTGTACCTGGAGGACCTTGAGGACCTTGAGGCCCTGGGTCACCTTTATCCCCTTTCGGTCCAGGTGGTCCCGGTTCGCCATCCTCACCGTCAAACACATTGCTTATCGTTATTTCAGCTGTATTTATTACTTCTAACTCATACGCAACTAACACTCGATACGTCGCTTTTTCGTCTATATCATTTGCGGTTACTGTTATTGTCTTACCTTCTGCATAAAAGTTCGTATCGTGATTGCCATCCTTGTCAAACCGCATCCACTGGTAGTCGTAAAGTGTGCCGTCTTCGTCCCGTTCTGCTCCGCTAACAAACGTTCTTGCTGTTAATTCTGTTGTGCCTTGTGCATTTTTAAACACGTTTCCAGCTGTGGATGTAATAGATACAATCGCCATGCGGTCTAGTCTACGCTTGATTTCGTTGCGTAACTGATTCCAAATTGCGTTAACTTCTTCTTCCGTATATTCGACATAATCACCGAGTTTGATATCTTTTTTTGCTTTATTTTTAATAGAACGCTCCATCTCGAATTCACGCGCTTCTAGGTATAACGGAGGGTTAAAATACACGTCTTTAATTCGTATCGTATCACCGAATCGAATTTTCTCGTGTTCTAAACCTGGTACTTCTTCGAGGTCAAGTATAGTTGTTTCGTATGTTACTTGTGTGTTAATTCGTTTATTTAACGCTGTTCTTGTGTACTGTCTAGCTTCTTCTTCGGTCATTTCTTGCCTGTCGGATTGAATTTCGTACGGTTCGATTAAATGATGTAAATTACCATGCTCATCAACTCGTCCCCAACGTTGTAAGGCTTCTTCATCTGTAACTAACACTTCGATTCTAGTTCCGTCCTCGCGTTCTGGACCTAGACCGAGCAGTGCCGTAACAATGTCCTGCTTTTCTACACGTCTTATGCTGTCTAAATCCTTGCCGAATTCAATTTCTCTACCCCGCCACTCGCCGATTCTTTCGAGAAAGTCAACGTATCGGGAGGTTATCCGTCGTCCATCATGTTCGACACGGAAGTGAAGTTCAACTTCAAATTCATTTGCAATTCGCTTTAAAAACTCATACGGATTCGTGTGATTTTCGATGTTAAATGTGCGTACGCCTTCGGATTCAACGATTCCGACCGTCCAACCTGTATTGTTAAGCGCCCAACCGGCATGCTGACTTAGTGTTAAACCTTCTCGCCGTGTAGGATAAATGACTTTTGCTTTTTTTAATTCGAGATAAGTTGCATGAGCATAAAAGTGCGTTTTACGTCCTTTCGTATCACGGTACTTATCAACTTCAAACAATATAAATTCCTGGTATGTTCCATCTTCGTCAGGAATGATGATGTGATTACGTTTTTCCAAGTGTTTGTCATAAGAAAAGCCATCGCCGCCCAAAACAATCGCATCGTAAGTTTCGATGTAAGATTCTAGCGACTTTTTATGAGTGTCGTCGATGATATTGTCTAGAGTGATATAATCGAGTATTTCATTAGTTTGCGGATCGACAATGTGAATCAAGTTATCACCTCGCTATTTGTATCGTTCTCGATAAATTACTTTTGTTTCAAACGTATTCTCCGGACTTACAACGAGTGCGTTATCTCCTTTTTTAAGCGTAAAAAAAGAACCTCCAAAGGCTTTTAAGTCTTTTCGAGATTCTCCATTTAGCAATATGTCAGCGGTTGAGTGATCGAACGTAATAACATCGCCCGGATAAATGATATACGGAGTTTGGTCAACTGTTGCTTTTGTTAGCTTGAAAACTTCCACACTATTAATTCGCAATCTAGATGGTCGTACCCTGTCTTGATAACTCGTAATATAAAGTGATATATATTTCAACCTTCCTGTATATTCGTTTGCCACATCATGATATGTTCCCGTCCATTGTCTAATATGACGTTGTGACCGCCATTCACCGATATAAACATTAAATGTTTTCCCTTCTCGACGGAAGCGCAAATAAAATAACGTAGTATCGCGCGCATTATCGTAGCGGTCTGCGTCACCAATCAAATAACCGTTAGACAAGCCACCGCCTCGATAAGGTCCGACACGCGCAAGAGGTACTCGACGCTTATAATTGCGTGAGTTATCCTTCAACCCAATCATACCGATGTTGTTCATAAATTCGTCGAAAAGCATGATTCCCATACGCCAATTTTCAACTTCACGAGTTGAAATGATATCAAATGTCGATTCAATTTCGAAATCTTGAATCGGTTGGAATAACTCTTTCAACGCTCCTGCTCCACGCTGTTTCTGTCCAACTGTTCCCCACGTTTCTGGACGAATACCGGCACCATCTGTTCCCATCACACCGTCAATATGGTCGATAAAATGTGAATCTACAACATCGAGCGTAACTGGTGTGATCCACGTATCTAACGTACTTCCATTCTCATATAGCACGCTTGTTTTTTCGTCCACCACTACAACATCATCATCAGCCGGTGTGCCAATTAGGTTATACTCCTCTGTTCCGTTCGAAATCATTGCAAACGTTGCCTTTTGTGTTGCGGTTAACTC